>PHAN01000006.1 GCA_002841695.1 Elusimicrobia bacterium HGW-Elusimicrobia-1
CGCTACAAAGCCGATGAGTCCGAACACAAGTATTTATACAAAATAATTGTTACGAAGTTGTTACGAAAAGAAAAAACGTGCAGCGTGAAGGGTTAAGGGTCAAGGGTCAAGGGTTAAAGGAAAACTACTCTTCACCCTTCACGATTTACCCTTCACGTCCGCTACGACGACCCTGTTTCTTCCTTCCTCTTTGGCGCGATAAAGAGCCGCGTCGGCCTGCTTTATCAGAGATTCCTTGTCGGCGGGACTTTCTTTGGTGACGGTGGCCGCGCCGATGCTTACCGTAAGATTCAGCCCGCCCGAAAAAGTGTGCCGCTCGACGGTGGCGCGGATTTTTTCGGCGGCGCGCAACGCGCCTTCGGCGGACGCTTCGGGTAAAATAATCGCCATTTCTTCGCCGCCGTAGCGGGCGACCATATCAATTTCGCGCGTCTGATATTTAAGAATTTTCGCCACTTCCTTCAATACCGCGTCGCCCGTCTGATGGCCGTGAGTGTCGTTGACCGATTTAAAGTGGTCTATGTCGACCATAAGAAGCGAGAAGAATCTGGAGTATCTGCGGGCGCGCAGGAACTCCTGTTCGAGCTGTATCTGGAAATATCTGTGTATGTAAAGACCGGTGAGCCCGTCGGTAATCGCTGAATAATAGAGTCGCGCGTTTTCTATGGCCATAGTGATTTGATAAAAAAGCGTCCTCAGAAAATCGCCGGAGCCCTCGAGTTTGTTGGTGTAGAGCAAAAATCCGCAGAGAGTGTCCTTGAATATCAGAGGGGCGATGTAGCCGCACTCCGCGGCGTCGAGCCATTCTACGGCCTCGGCGGCTTCGGGAATTTTTTTGAGTTCGTCGATGCCGTGCGCGGTGTTGTTGGCGGGCTGTTTTATCCACTCTCTGAAACTTTCCGAGAGGCGCGTGTCGAATCTTTTATGCCCGATGAAAGCGTCGTTCTCCACGAACTTGGGAGGGCGCACTCCCTCGGAAATGGCGATTTCCACGCGGTTTTCAGAGCTGTCGGTCAAAAGTATGAGTCCGGCGGGCGAAGATGTGAGTTCGAATACCACGTCAAGCGAACTTTTGAGGGCTTTGTCGAGTTCTATCGACGAGGATAGGGTTTCGGAAACCTTATTAAGTGTGCTGAGTTTTTGGAGTTTGTCGTTTATGTTCTCTCCCATGGAGTTCATAGCGTCGGCCAGAAACTCTATCTCGTCGTTGGTTTTAAGACTGATTTTATGGGAATAATCGCCGCCGCCGAGGATCTTTGTTCCGTCTATGAGTTTTTGAATCGGGTTGGTCAGACCCTTTGAAACCATGCGCGAAAAAAATAACGCCATTATGACTCCGGAAAGAAATATCGCCAGAATTCTCATCTGCAAAGCCCGCTGCTCGGCGACGATGGTCTGCGCCGTAACGTCGATGCCGACTATGGCGACGGCCTTGCCGCCGGAGTCGTAGACCGGAGCGTACCCCGAAAGAAAAGAGCCCCATTTGTCGGACGTAAGTTTTTTGTCGGCGGCCGGTCCGTCGAAAGCGGAAAGCATCTCGGGAAAATCCGAGGCGTCGTATTCTTCGCCGGGGGGCGAAACGTCCTCGTCGGGGCTTATTTTGCCGTCGCCGTTTTCGTCGAGCGGCTCGGAAGCGTCCACGGCGAACTTGTATACGCCCGGACGGTCGCCTCTGACCATCGTATAAATGTAACGCACCCGTGGAACCTCTTTTTTGAACCGGCGCAGAATGTCTCTTATTCCGAGGTATTCCGGCGAGGCCATATCGCCCGAAGCGTACGCTTTAGTATGCGTGTCGCCGTCTATCATAAGAGACGCGCTTATGGCAAGTTCCGTAAGATTTCGCCTGAGGTCTTCCGTCTGGGCGTTCATCGAACGCTCGTAGAAAATCGCGCTTACGTACAAAGAAATCGCGGCGACGAAAACGCTGAATACGACGGATATTTTTTTCTGAATTTTCATATTTGTCTTCGGGCGGCGAATGAGATTCCTCGCTACACTCGGAATAAATAAAACCAAATATGTTACTCATATCCGGTTTTATTTAATCGAATCGCTGACTTCTTTGAGCGCCTTGGAGATGCTCTTTTGGCCGGACGAAACTTCTTTTGGCATTATCTTCGACGATATTTTTTCGGCGGACGGCCTGCCCGTCTTAATTTCATTCCATAAATTCCGGAACGCCGACGGAGCCAAGGACGACGACAGGGCGTAATAAACGGCCAATGCCGCCAAAAAACGTCCGAAGATTCTTGTCAGGGGATTTTTCTGAAGGTTGGCGAGCATAAAAAGCGCGGCCGCCAAAAGTAAATTAGTCATAGTTCGATTATATCATAAATTCAGTTGATTGAGTCAATTGAAAAATCCCGTTATTTGTCATTCTGAGTCCCTCGCGGTGTCATTCTGAGCGAAGCGAAGAATCTCGTATTCCGACGACAAACGGGACCCTTCACTTCGTTCAGGGTGACGTTTTGGACTCTTTTTCAACTGACTCTGATTATAAAAGATTTTGATGACGGGGACTTCGATAAAACTTTTTTAAGGTAGACACCCGTATCAGAGGACTGATTTTTTGCGACGGATTCCGGCGTTCCCTCGGCGACGATTCGTCCGCCGGCGTCGCCGCCCTCCGGCCCAAGGTCAATTATATGGTCGGCGGTTTTGACGACTTCAAGATTATGCTCAATGACCACGACGGTGTTGCCTTTATCCACGAGAGAATGTAAAACGCCGAGCAGTTTTTCGACGTCGGCGAAGTGAAGACCCGTCGTGGGTTCGTCGAGAATATAGAGCGTCCGGCCCGTGTCGCGGCGGGACAGTTCCGAGGCAAGTTTGACCCTTTGCGCCTCGCCGCCGGAAAGCGTGGTCGCCGCCTGACCGAGTTTTATGTAACCCAGGCCCACATCGTTAAGAGTGGACAAAACGCGGGCCACGCGCGGAATATTTTCAAAATACGAGGCGGCCTCTTCGACGGTCATATCCAGCACCTCGGCGATATTTTTTCCTTTATATCTGATTTCAAGCGTCTCGGGATTAAAGCGCGCGCCGCGGCATTCGTCGCAATGCACATAGACATCGGGCAGAAACTGCATCTGGATTTTTATGACACCGTCGCCGGAGCAGTTTTCGCATCTTCCGCCGGGGACATTGAAGGAAAAACGTCCCGGCTTGTATCCGCGTTTTTTGGACTCGGGTGTCATCGAAAAAAGAGTCCTTATATGGTCGAACGCGCCGGTGTAGGTGACCGGATTGGAGCGGGGAGTCCGGCCTATCGGCGACTGGTCTATGACTATGATTTTATCGAAAATTTCCGCGTTCCTGATTTCTTTATGCGCGCCCGGCTCTTCCTTGGCGCCGTGGATTTTTTTCGCCAGTGATTTATACAATATTTCGTGCACAAGCGTGGACTTGCCGGAGCCGGATACGCCCGTGACGCACACAAAACTTCCGACGGGGATTTTAACGTTGATATTTTTGAGATTGAACTGCCGGGCGCTGATTATTTCGATAAATTCTTTCGACTTTCGCCGCCGCGCAGGAAGAGGAATTTCCATTTCGCCGTTGAGATATTTTGCCGTCAGGGAGCGGGGGGATTTAAGAATTTCTTCCGGCGAACCTTCGGCCACTATCTCGCCGCCGTGAGCGCCGGCGCCCGGGCCCAAATCGATTACATAGTCGGCGGCGCGGATGGTTTCCTCGTCGTGTTCAACCACAATCAGGGTATTGCCCAGGTCGCGAAGTTTTTTGAGCGTGACTAAAAGTTTTTCGTTGTCCCGCTGATGAAGCCCTATGCTCGGCTCGTCGAGAACGTAGAGCACTCCCGTGAGCCGCGAGCCGATTTGAGTGGCCAGCGAAATCCTCTGCGCCTCGCCGCCGGCCAGGGTCTGCGTGGCGCGGTCTATCGTGAGGTAGTCCAGCCCCACGTTGGAGAGAAACTCCAGGCGGGAGCGGATTTCTTTAAGCACGTTTTTGGCTATGACCTTCCTTGTCTCCGTAAGCTCCAGCGCATCGAAGTATCTTTTCATATCGCCGACGGAGAACGCCGAAACCTCGGAAATATTTTTTCCGCCGATGAAAACCGACAAGGCCTCTTTTTTCAGACGGCGGCCGCCGCACGACGGGCACACGCGCGTGCGCATATATTTCTTCTGTATCTCTTCTTTTACGAACTCGGATTCGGTTTCGGAGTACCTGCGTTTCAGGTTGTTCGCGACGCCCTCGAAGGTTCCGTCGCCGTAAAGAAAGATTTTTTTCTGCTCCGGCTTAAGCCGCGCCCACGGCACGTCGACGGGAATGCCGTTTCGGCGGGATACTTCGTCGAGCATTTCGTTGTAATAGCCCTTCCAGGCGCCAATCCAGCGGTGAGTTCTTGTGGTGATTGGATCCGACCACGGAGTGATGACACCATCCTGTATCGAGCGTGAAGTATCGGGTACGACGAGAGATTCGTCGATTTCGGTCTTCTCTCCCAGACCGGTGCATTCCGGACACGCTCCGAAAGGCGAATTGAAAGAAAACAACCGCGGCTCAATTTCTCCCAATGAAATGCCGCATTCGATGCAGGAATTTTTCCGTGTGTATGTGACCGCGGCAGGCGATTTCTTCCGCCCCGCGCCTCCGACGGCGGCGTCGTCGGCGGATATTATTTCGACGAGGCCGCCAGATTCTTTGAGAGCCGTTTCCACGGAATCGGCGATTCTGTCCTTCGACGTCTCCCCGATTACAACCCTGTCGACGGACACGGATATCGAATGTTTGCCGTAGCGCGACAACTTTATTTTTTCATCCAGCGAGAGAAGTTTGCCGTCGACCATAACGCGGGCATAGCCGGATTTGGCCAGCCGCTTAAAAAGGTCTTCGTACGCGCCGGTCCTTCCGCGCACAAGCGGCGACAGTATGTGCAGACGCGAGCCGGACGGCTTCAGAGTTATGAGTTTTATTATTTCCGACGACGACGCTTTTGTTATCGGCTTGCCGCAATCAGGGCAGTGCGGCTGTCCGACGCGCGCAAAAAGCAGCCGCAGATAATCGTAAATCTCCGTAACGGTTCCCACGGTGGAGCGCGGATTGTGCGACGGCGCGCGCTGCTCTATGGCGATGGCCGGAGACAGACCTTCTATCGTCTCGACGTCCGGCTTTTCCATCAGTTCCAAAAATTGCCGGGCGTAGGCCGACAGAGATTCCACATACCGCCGCTGTCCCTCGGCGTAAATTGTGTCGAACGCCAGCGACGACTTGCCCGACCCCGACAGACCCGTTATCACGACCATCCTGTTTTTGGGAATTTCAAGATCGAGGTCTTTAAGATTGTGTTCGCGCGCGCCGCGTATTATTATTTTATCCATTGGTATTGCATTGTCATTGCGAGGTTATTGTAGGGACAGGTCGCGACCTGCCCCTACTTGCGGGAGATTGCCGCGTCGTCCATCAAGTAGGGGCGTATAATTATACGCCCCTACTCCTCGCAATGACAGAAAAGCGGAAAGGCAGATTATACAAAATGCCGTCCTTTTGGTATAATTGCCGCCGAACTACTGAGGATTCACTAAATAATGGACACACCGGAGGCGGGGATTTCAAGATGGATGCAAGGCGCGACGAACGACGGCGTATCCTCTGTGATACGCTGAGGAGGAGCAACGCCGCAGACGCTTGAAAGACGCGCCTCGCCGAAGGCGCCGGCCGTTTTTGGGCTGCGACTTCGGCGCTCCTCGCTTCCCGTCTCGCTCCAAAACCGGCTCGGCCGGTGTATTCATTATTTAGTGAACCCTCAGTAATATGACCCTGAAATTCGAAAAACTCAAATCTTCCGACGCGGCGGAAATCTATGAGATAGAAAAAATCTCTTTTTCCGAGCCGCATTCGCTGGCCTCGGTGGCCGCCGCGATAATGAATCCCGCCTGCGAATTCTGGGTTTTGCGGGATGCGCCCGATGATACCGGCGCCGACGGCGCCAAGACGGAAAAAATAGCCGGCTTCATAGAATTCTGGCTTATGTACGACGAGGCGCACGTAATCGACATAGCGGTGCGCCCCGAGTACCGAAGGCGGGGACTCGGCAGGCGTCTTATGGATTTTCTCGTCGAAAAATCCGCCGAAGCCGGAGCAAAAAAAATCTTTCTTGAAGTCCGCCCGTCGAACAGCGGCGCCATATCGCTTTACAAAGAAGCTGGCTTCGTCGACGCGGGCAGGCGCGTAAAGTATTACAAGGACGAAGACGCTTTGATTATGACCAGAGATGTGGAAGTGGTTAGTGCTTAGTGGTTAGTGGTTGAAAACTGTCTATGGTAAATTCAATTATGTTTGCAAAAAACAATCGCCTGAAGTTTTCAATATTGCCGACGAGGATTCTGCGCGCGGGCGCGTTGATTGCGACCGCGATGTGTTTTTTTGCGGCGCAAAGCCGCTCAATGCCGCCCCAGCGAAGCGGCGGCGCGGGGACATACCTTGAATATGTGGCCGCCCGCGTTCTCATCGAAGAAGGACATCTGGCGCAGGCAGCCGCCGCGCTCGAAAAAATCGTGGCCGCCGACCCCGACGCCGCCGCCGCGCACCGCGATTTGGCCGAGACATATCTTAAAATGGGCGAAATTGAAAAGGCCATGGCATACGCCGACGAAATCGCCCGCAGATACGCGGACAGGGAAACATACAGGTTTCTTGCGACTTTTTATTTTTACGCTTTTTCGCACAGCCGCGCGGCGTATTATTTTGAAAAACTTCTCGAGGAAGAACCCGACGACGAGGACGCGCTCGCCTTTCTTGCCAATTACTACTCCACGGTAAAACCGGATGAAGCGATAAAATATCTCGACCGGCTCGCGGCGCACAATCCGGAGGACGCCTCGGTGTTCGTGCGCCTTGCGGCCGTTTACGAAAAACTTAATCTCTATGAAACCGCCATAGGCCACTACCGGAAATCCATGGAACTCGACCCCGGACTCAAAGAGGGTCATCTGGCCATTTCAAGAATTTACGAGGTAATGCGGGATACGCGGGCGGCAATAGGTGAATACGGGGCATATCTGTCGGCCGATCCCGACAACATCGCGGTGCTGTCTTATCTGGGAGCGTTATATTTTGCGACGGGAGACATCGACAAAGCAAAAGACACTTTCGAGCGGCTCGTAAGCGTGTCGACGTCGCCGGCAGTCCGCATCTGGCTGGGAGCCGTCGCCGCCGAAAAAGGGGAACTGCTCGAAGCCGTCAGATATTTTGAAAAAGCGGCGGCGGCGGAACCTTCGGCGCAGGTCTACCAATACATCGCCGAATTGCAAATCCGACGGAAGGACTTCGAGGCGGCGCAGCTTGCCGCGGAAAAATCCGCGAGGATGTCGCCCGACGACCCCAAAATTCTGATGCTGGCCGCGCTGGTGCGTATGGACCGCCGCGACTACGGGGGCGCGATAAAATTTTTGAACGAGGCGCTCCGCGTCGCTCCCAATTCGGAAGAGGCCATTTTCTACAAGGCCGTCGCTCTGGACAATACAAAACGGTTCAAGGCGATGCGCGCGTCGCTGGAGCGGCTGATATCGCTGAATCCGTCGCATCATCAGGCCAAAAATTATCTGGCGTATTCCCTGGCGGCGCGGGGAATGGAGCTCGATTACGCCCTGAATCTCGCCCTCGACGCTCTCAAAATATCGCCCGACACTCCGGCATACATCGACACCCTGGGCTGGATATACTTCAAAAAGGGAAGATACGAAGACGCCGAACGCGAACTCGTCCGCGCCGTCGAAATGCAGCGCGACTGGGAAATATACTTTCACGTCGGAGAAGTAAAAGAAAAACTCGGAAAGGAACGCGAAGCGATATCGGCCTATTGCTTCTCGTTGTATTACGGCGCGCCCGGAGCCGAGGGAAAGGAAACAAAGAAACGTCTGGCGCGCCTCGCGGCCTCTCACAACGCCGAAACACTTTTTGGCGATTTAATCAGAAATATAATTTCGGAAATTCCGCCGGCGGAAAAAATCGACGCGGGATTTGCGGCGAAATCGCCCGCGGGAACATTCCGCGGAAAGGCGTCCTTCCGGTCTCCTTCGGCATTCACCCTGGACATAGGCGAGGGTCTTTTCAAAACTTTCATACGTTTGGAGCGCAATGTCGAATACTTTCCTTTCGCGCCCGCGATTTTTCCGGACGACTCCGCCGAAAATATAATGTCCGTGTTAAGAAGTGTTTTTTCGGGCGGATTTTACGAAACCATGACGAACGCCGCCGCGCGAACCAAAGGCGGCGACATGGTAGAAATAGACACGGCCGACGCCAAAATAACCGCCTCCCGCTTTACAGGCGACGTGCTGAAACTCGACACGGGACGCTCCGTCTGGAAATTCTCGAATTATGCGGCTGTCAGGGGACACAGAATCCCGTTGAAAATAGAGTTTTTCGACGGTAGAACCAAAATTTTTGAAGCCGCCATACACAATCCGGAAATCGAATGAACCGAATAATCCTGAGGGCGCCGGCCAAGATAAACATATTCCTTGAAATAGAACGGCGACGTCCCGACGGCTACCACGACATCTCCAGCGTGTTCCGCCTCATAGAACTTTCCGACGAAATTGCCGCCGAAAAAATACCGTCGGGCGTTGAGTTTTACTGCGACGAGCCGCTTCTGAACACACCCGACAATTTGGCCGCCAAAGCGGCGCGCGCCATAATCGCGGCCGCCGGAATCAAAGGCGGCGCGCGCATTAAACTCTCAAAGAAAATCCCGTGGGCATCCGGACTTGGCGGCGCGTCGTCGGACGCGGCGACGGCCATAAAAGCCGTTTTGGCGTTGTACAACGCCCGCATGGACAACGCCCGGCTCGTTGAAACAGGCAAAGCGCTCGGCGCCGACGTCCCGTTTTTTTTGAGCGGCGCCCCGACGGCCGCAATAAGCGGAATCGGCGAGAAAATTATGCCGCTCTCATGGCCCGAAAATTTCTACATCGTCGTCGTAAAGCCGACCTTCGGCATATCCACGAAAGAGGCCTATGCCCGTCTGGTTTTTCCCTTGACTGACCGACGCCAAATTGATAAAATGACCGCCGCTATTGTTGCGGGCAAGCCGCCGGAAGATATCGCCGCGGAAGCGTTCAACCGCTTCGAGGGGATTGCATCGGCGGCACATCCCGAAATCCCCGCGATAAAAAATTTCCTTCTGAGTTCCGGAGCGCTTTGCGCTCTTATGAGCGGTTCCGGCTCGGCGGTGTTCGGAGTTTTCAAAGACAAGGCATCGGCGCGAAAAGCGGTCGAAGCCGCGCCTTCTGAACTCGGACGCGCATATCTGACCGGAACTTTATAAAAAACTCCGTCCGTCTTTCCGGGGTGGTGTAATGGTAGCACAAGGGACTTTGGATCCCTTTGTCGTGGTTCGAATCCACGCCCCGGAGTTTTTTTCATAAAAGATTATGCTAATCGTAAAAGACACCATATCCCGCGACGAACTTAAAAAAATCGCCGCAAAACTCTTCGGCGACATGGTCAAAGCCGTGATCGACATTGACAGGGGACTCATCGCCGTCGACGCAGAACTCCACTCCGACCTGGAGGCAGTTCTTATAGAAGACGGCTCCCATACGACGGCTTTATGGGGGATAAATCTGTATCCCGAACTTTCGGGAGAAGATTATCTGGAATTCGACTCGCTCATAAACGTGAAGCCCTCCGTCGCCAACAGGACCAGGGGCGTGGAAGACGAAAAACTCCGCGAGCGCATAAAAAACATTGTAGCCAAAAGGATAACAGTATGAGCGTCTCGCACAGGGAGCTTTCCGCGGGCCGCTGGCGCTCTATGTCCGTCGTCGAACAACTGGCCAATATAGGCGGAGAAATAGGACGGGCCGTCAAATGGCGTCAGAAAAATAACCCTGCGTATTCCGGCAAAGCCGCCGAGCGCGCGCTTGAACTTATCGATTTCACGCTTGATGACCCAAAAAATATCAAACGCCTTCGTGAAATAGCCCGCTTAAGAGAAGCGGCGGCCGACTATTTTTTCGGCGACAACACATGGGGTTCCACGGATAAATCCTGGAGCCGGTATGTCTCGCACTTCGCAACGGCGGCGAGGCGGGCCGGATAGAAATTTTTCGCTCGCGCTTTCACTCCGATATTGATTTTCTCCGCCGGCGGCGCGGCAAACAAACATAACCGAAAAATGCTTCTTGAAACCCACGCGCACACATCCCGTCACTCGTCGTGCAGCGGGCTCGGTCCCGCCGAACTCGTGCGCCGCTGCGCCGCAAAAAAACTTCAGGGCGTAATCATCGTCGAACATCATTTCCTCTGGAAAAAACCCGAACTCGAAGAATTAAAACGCGACACCGGAATGGAGCGCGGTTTCGTTATACTCGCCGGCCAGGAAATACAAACCGGAATCGGCCACGTTATCGTCATAGGCGCCGGCGAGACAATCCGTGCGGGAACGGAAATCGGGACAATAGGAAAACGGTGGCCCGCGGCCGCGCTGATACTGGCTCATCCCTTTCGCGGAGGCAGATTGCCGTCGGACGCGCTGCTGCTCGACCGGCGTATGGACGCCGTCGAAATATTCAACACAAATCAGACGATGAAGGAAAACTGCGCCGCGCTGGCGGCATGGCATCGTCTCAAATTTACGGCCGTCGCCGGCTCCGACGCGCACGCCGCCGCGACGGCGGGTGTCTATCCGACCTTGTTCGACCATCCGGTGTCGTCGGAAAAAGAAGCCGCCGAAGAAATAAAAAAAGGCAGAACGCGGCCTTTCCACAAGGAAATTCCCAAGGCCGGCGGCAATGTCACGGTAACCGAAATAACCATAGGGACAAAGGGCGACGACGAAGCCCGCCGCCGCGTGATACTCAGAACCTTCGACGACGAAAAGAAATATCTGCGGGCGCGGCAGGCCGCAAAACTGGCCGAGGCGCTCAGGGCATCGGGTTTCGCGGAGGGCATTTTCAGGGTACCGGCGGTTATCGAAATACAGGACGCCGAAAAGATAATAATCGAAGAAGGCCAGCGCGGCAAAAATCTCCGGGACATCGCAGCCAATTCCTCGACGGAAGCGGCACGGAGGGATTTTGAACTTGCGGCGCGATGGCTCGCCCGCCTTCACTCGGCGGACCGCAAAAAAATCCTGCGCGGCTGCGGCATAAATTCGCCGTCCGACACGCTCGAACGGGAACGAAAAAGATTGCGCGGCTATCTTGATTCGTTCGCCGCCACCGACAACCCGATGACGGACGACGCGCGCAAAATCATCTCTGCGGTCGGCGACGCGCAGGAAATACTGCTGGGCGCCGGATCGCAAAAAACGTCGCGGCGGCGCGAATACGCGCTGTGTCACGGAGATTATCATCCCAAAAACATCATCATCGGCCAGGACATCTCTGACGATACCGCGACGCGTTTTATATCCGTCATAGATTTCGGCAGCGCCTTAGTTCACCTGCCGGCGTTCGACGTGGGATATTTTCTGGCCCAGTCAGAAAACCAGTTTTTCGGCGAGGCGAAAATCCTGCGCAATTTTGTCGCCCGCGATTTTATCGACGCTTATATTGACGAACTGCCCGCCGGAAAGCGCGCCGCCGCGCGGCGTGAGTTACCGCCGCTGGCCGATTTTTACAAAGCCCGGGCCAACCTGAGCATTGCGGCATTTCTCATTAAAGTCGGCAAAGGCGAGAGCCCGGAAACCGCCGCCGCCATAAGAAAATCGCTGAAAATTATCCGCCGGATCGTCGACACAGGCGCGGCGCCCGGAATAAAACTATGATCTCCGCGAGCATCGCGATATTCGACCTCGACGGAACTCTTCTTGACACCCTCGAAGACCTCACCGATTCCATCAATGAAGCGCTGAAACGGAGGGGACTGCCGGTTCATACTTCGGAAGCCGTAAAATATTTCGTGGGCGACGGCGCCGAAGAATTCGCCGCGCGTGCCCTGCCGCCCGAGCTTTCCGGCGACGTCGAATATGTAAGACGCGCGGCCGCCGAAACAATGGACGAATATTCGCGCAGGTGGCGCGTTAAAACCCGCCCGTACGACGGCGTGCCGGAAATGCTTGCCGGAATCAGGTCGCGCGGAATTAAAACCGCGGTTCTATCCAATAAACCGCACGACTTCACCCTGCTGACGGCCGAACACTTTTTCGGACGGGAGACGTTCGATATCATACTCGGCGCCGGCGACGACTTCCGGCGAAAGCCCGATCCGGCCGGAATCCGCATAATACTCGAAAAACTGAAAGCCGGTCCGGAAGCGGCTTTTATGCTCGGCGACACAGCCACCGATATGGCGACCGCTGTCGCCGCCGGCGTAAAAGCCATCGGCGCTCTGTGGGGATTCCGCCTTGCGAAGGAACTCTTAGCCGGCGGCGCGGATATCCTCGTTGAAAAACCCTCCGACGTCGCCGGGCTTTTGCTATAATGGATTTTCGCATGAAAATAAATCCGCGCCGCCACGCCGTCGAATACGCGTACACCGCTCTGGCAGCCGTAACTCTTCTTACGGCTTCATGCGCTCCCCGGCGTCCCGCCGCGCCCCGCGACGGCAAATCGCCCGCAAGGGATACCTTCGTGCAGGCATTGCTCGGCGACGCGTCGTATCTGAATCCCGTGCTGGCCTCTGACTCGGCTTCGGGAGCCGTCAACGCGCTGGTCTTCAACGGCCTTATAAAGTATGACCGCGATCTTAATATCGTCGGCGACCTGGCCGAATCGTGGCGCGTATCCGACGACGGCAAAACCATTGTCTTCCGCCTTAAAAAGAACGCGCTCTGGCACGACGGCGCGCCGTTTACCTCCGGCGACGTCAAATTCACTCACGAAAAACTTACCGATCCGCGCACAAAAACGCCTTACGCTTCGGATTACCTGCTGGTGGAATCCCTGCAAACACCCGACGCGCATACCGTAGTGATTCGCTACAAAAAACCGTTCGCGCCGGCGCTCGAATCGTGGGGTATGGGAATAATCCCCAAACACATTTTCGACGGACGCGACATCAACACGCATCCGGCTAACCGCTCTCCCGTGGGAACCGGCGCGTTTAAATTTCTGAGCTGGAAATCCGACGAGCGCATAGTCCTTGAGGCCTTCGACCAATGTTTTGAGGGTTCGCCGGGAATCGGCCGCGTTATATTCAATATCGTGCCCGACCAGTCGGTGCAATTTCTTGAATTACGCAACGATTCGGTGGACTATATGTCTCTTACGCCCGACCAGTACAACGCCTACGACGTATTCTTCCGACGACACGACAAGTTCCGCTATCCCGCGTTTCAATACACCTATATGGGTTTCAACCTCGAACGGCCGCCTTTCGACGACATAAGAGTCCGGCGGGCGATGGCGCACGCCATAGACAAATCCCAAATCATCGACGGAGTTCTTCTGGGGATGGGTCGCGCGGCCACGGGGCCGTTCCCGCCGCAGTCGTGGTCGTACAATCCGGACGTAAAAGATTTCGAGTATAACCCCGGGAAAGCCAAAGATTTGCTTCGCGAAGCCGGATGGACGGATTCCGACGGAGACGGCGTTCTTGACCGCGGCGTATCGAAAAACGGACGGAATCGACGACAGAATTTAGAGTTCACAATTCTTACCAATCAGGGCAACAAAATCCGCTCGATGACCGCCGAAATAATTCAGGCGCAACTCGCCGCCACGGGCATAAAGGCCGACATCCGCATAGTCGAATGGTCGGCGTTCATACATCAGTTCATCAACAAAAAAAACTTCGACGCCGTAATACTCGGCTGGTCGCTGTCGCGCGATCCCGACCAGTACTCGATTTGGCATTCGGCCGAGACCGGCGAAGGAAAATATAATTTTGTCTCCTACAAAAATCCCCGGACGGATCGTCTTCTGGAGCGCGGCAGAAGCGTGTTCGACAAAAACGAAAGGCGCCGCATCTATCGCAAAATCCACGAAATAATCCACGCCGACGCGGCCTACATTTTTCTGTATTATCCCGACGCCCTGCCGGTAGTGCATAAAAGATTCAAAGGGCCCCAAGTCGCGCCCGCGGGACTCGGATGGAATTTCGTCGAATGGCGCGCCGCCGACGGAAAAATAAAATACTCATCGGGAGAATAGCGCGGGACATTTCTTCGTAAAAATTCGCAAGAAAGCGGTTTGACATAAAAATGAAAAAATATTTTCTTCGACGCATCATCAATTCCGCGCCGGTTTTGTTGGGCATAACCATACTCACATTTTTTGTAATGCAGGCCGCGCCGGGAAAGCCCACGGATTTGGTGGAGTTCAGCGCAAAGGTCTCGGCCGAATCCAGGCAGCGCCTCATCAAACTTTACGAACTCGACCGTCCTTTGCACATCAGATACATAAAGTGGCTCGGACGGATGGCGCGGCTGGATTTCGGCAACTCTTTCCGCGACGACCGCCCCGCGATAAATAAAATCGCCGAGCGGCTTCCCGCGACACTGCTGCTCAATCTGCTTTCTCTTTCGGTGATTTTCGCCGCGGGCATAGGACTGGGCGTGCTGTGCGCCGTACGTCACAAAACTTTTATGGACAACCTGATAACAACCGTCGTCTTCGTGGGTTATTCGCTGCCCGCCTTCTGGCTGGCTCTTATGGCGATAATATTCTTCGGAATACATCTCGGCATTTTGCCGATATCGGGATTGCGCTCCCTCAATTATGAGTTTCTGCCGTGGTGGGGGAAAATATTCGACGTGACAAAACATCTCGTTTTGCCCGTGGCAATAACATCTTTCACGGGAGTGGCCGGTCTCACGCGATACGCCAAAAGCGGTATGCTCGACGCGCTTAAATCGGATTACACCCGCTTCGCGCGCGCGAAGGGAGCGCCGATGAGGGAAGTGGTTTTCGGGCACGCGCTCAAAAACGCTCTTCTTCCCGTCATAACCATAATGGGACTTTCACTGCCGGGCATCATCGGCGGCGGTTTCATATTTGAAACGATATTCTCTTATCCCGGAATGGGCAGATTGGGATACGAGGCGATAATGTCGCGCGACTATCCGGTAGTTATGGCCATAAGCGTGATAGTGGCGATACTTACTCTGGCCGGAAATATCATAGCCGACGCCGCCTACGCTTTCGCCGATCCCAGAATCAGATATTCCGACGGAAACGGACGCGGCCGGAACGACTGAACATATTATGCTTCGTTATTATTTAGAAAGGTTCAAGCGTAACAAACGCGCGATCGCGGGACTTGTCGCTATCGGCGTAATTTTTATTCTGGGAGCCGCCGCGCCTTTTGCGGCTCCGCGCCCGCCCGGCGAGCAGAACCTTGCCGGACGACTCGCGCCGCCTTCGCGGTCGGCGCTTTTGGGCACGGACGATCTCGGCAGAGACGTGCTCTCAAGAATGCTTTATTCCATCAGGGTGTCTTTCGCCGTGGGAATCGCGGCCGCCGGAATATCTGTCGTCATAGGAACATTCATAGGAATACTCAGCGGCTATTTCGGAGGCAAAACCGACGAGGCGATTATGCGGTTCGTCGACGTAATGCTGTGTTTTCCGACGTTCTTTTTGATACTTATGGTCATCGCTTTTCTTGAGCCCGGAATTACCACGGTAATGGCCATTATAGGTCTTACGTCGTGGATGGGCCTTGCGCGACTCGTGCGCGCGGAAGTTATGTCGATTAAAGAACGCGAGTTCGTTCTGGCGGCCCGTCTTTTGGGACTTAAAAAGCGGCGGATTTTTTTCGTTCACATACTTCCCAATGTCATATCGCCGGTTTTGGTATCGGCCACTATGAGCGTGGGAGCGGCGATTCTTGTCGAGTCGGGGTTGTCGTTTCTCGGTCTGGGCGTGATGCCTCCGACTCCATCGTGGGGCCAGATGATATCGTCGGGAAAAGATTACATACACATAGCGTGGTGGCTGTCGCTTTTTCCCGGGCTGGCCATACTCGCCACCGTGTTGTCGTTTAACACTCTGAGCGAAGGCCTCAGGGACGTGTTCGATCCCAAATTATGAAACCCGAAAATATTCTTGAAGTCCGGAATCTAAGCGTCGGATATTTCCTCGACGAGGGAATAGCCCCGGCCGTCGCCGGAGTATCGTTCGACATAGCCAAAGGCGCGGCCACGGCTTTAATAGGCGAATCGGGTTCCGGAAAGACGACCGTCGCAAACGCGATTATGGGATTGATAATGCCGTGGGAGGGCCGCATCGCCGGAGGAACCTCGCGATTCGCCTTCCCCGACGGCGAAATCACGGAAACCGCCGTGGAAAAACGCAAACGCGCAAGAGGCGGAATATCTCTGGTGCCGCAGGACGCCGCGGCGGCTCTCGATCCGGTAATGCGGATATACCCGCAGATCGCCGAGGCGGTGAGATACTCCGCGGATACCGTCGAAGCCGGCGCGTTGAGCCGCCAAGACATCCGGCGAAAAGTTCTTGACGCGGCCCGTCTGGCCAAATTTCCCGAAGACGCCCTCGACGCCTATCCCCACCAGATTTCCGGCGGACAGAAACAGCGCGCCGTGATAGCCTCGGCGCTGGCCGGCGAGCCGTCGCTGATAATCGCCGACGAGCCAACGTCGGGACTGGACGCCGCCGTGGCCGGCGAAATTCTTTCGACTCTCTCAGATCTCAAAAACTCCCGGAGATTATCGCTCCTTATGATAACACACGACATCCGCGCGGCCGCGGCGCTCTGCGACGAAGCCGTAATAATGTACGCCGGCAGAGTTTGCGAACGCGCAGCGCTAAAAAGTATAATCCACGCGCCGAAACATCCTTACTCCGCGGGACTGATGAACGCCGTTCTTTCCGTCTCAAAACTGACCGAAGGAGTCGCGCCCGTGGAAGGTTCTCCGCCGTCGGCCGGAGACCTCGCGAAAAGTTCCGGTTGCCGCTTCGCTCCGAGGTGTCCTTACGGAATGAATATCTGCGAAGCGTCCGAACCGCCGATGTTCAAGACGCCGGACGGAGAGGCCGCCTGCTTTCTTTTTGGGCGGAATCCGGATGTTTCCGACGACACAAAAGTATGAATACTTCAGTCATAGAAGCCGTAAATATCGTAAAATCTTTTCCGTCATCCGGCGCATTCGGCAGAAGCGTCGCGATAGAAGCGCTTAAAGGCGTATCGTTTTCCGTAAACAGAGGCCGCGCTCTCGGAATACTGGGCGAATCCGGATCGGGCAAGACGACTCTGGCTCAGATACTCTGCGGACTTCAAAAGGCCGACGGCGGCAGAATTCTCATCGACGGTATCGACAGAGCGGATATTGCCGCCGCCGGAATGCCGCGCAAAATTCAGATGGTGTTTCAAAATCCCTACGCGTCGCTGAACCCCAAGCTTTCCGTGGGCATGCAGATAAACGAGGCGTTGAATGCCTCCGCCCCGAAGCGCGGCGCATGGCGGCGCGGGGCCGTCGAATTGATGCGGCTGGTGGGTCTCGACGGAGAATTCCTCGGCCGTTTTCCGCACCAGCTTTCCGGCGGTCAGCGTCAGAGAGTGGCTATAGCAAGGGCTCTTGCGCCGGAGCCGGAAATACTTGTGGCCGACGAAGCGGTTTCGTCGCTGGACGTTTCCGTGCAGGCGCAGATACTCAATCTTTTTAGATTGCTCAGACGTGAAACCGGCGTCACCATAATATTCATATCTCACGACGCGCTGGCCGCCGCTTATGTGTCCGACGACCTCATAGTCATGAAAGACGGCGCCATCGTCGAAAGCGGCGTTGCGGCGGCAATACTTGAAAAACCCGAAAGCGAATATGCCGCTCTGCTCGTATCGGCGGCAAAAACTTTGCATTGAACGGAGGGGATAATATGACCGCAAACTTTATCGAATCCCTGTCTACCCTGGAAAAATCGGCGCCGCAGGGCGGCTGGTTCAAGGGTATACGCCTTGTCTATCAGGGCTTCGGCGCTATGGCGGCCGATATGTTCAGGCGCTTTGCAACCGTGGACTCAGTCGTCTCTTTTTATTACGGCGAGGATGTGGCGACGCACGTTGAAAAGCGCTGGGGCTCAAAAGTGTTTTCCTACGAAAAAAAGAAGAAAGTGAGACACAACGCCGTCGGCCTTTTCAACGAATATTTTTACCGCGATTACGGCGATGAAATACTCAAACACCTCTCCGGCGTCGACGGTAAAATAGCTTTCGTGCCGTTCGCTACGACTAAAGCGCTCCAGGATTTTCTTTTTGAGCGCGGGCGCGGAATGCATCTCTTTCAGAATCCCGTAATCGTACAGAATTATTTCGACTACAAGGCGCGGCTGGCATGGCGCGCCGCCGAAATAGGCGTGCCGATGCCTCCCGACAGCACTATATCCTTTTTCGGAAGGATGGATTATAAGGAATTGTCCGACCGCTATGGAAGTTTCGTCGTGCAGGTTCCCATTTCACAGGCGGGCGGGGGAACGGATTTTATTCACTCGCTCGGCGATTTTGAAAAAATAGTGTCGATGCGAAAGAATGCTCTCGGAACGGCGTTTGAAAAAACTCCGGTCAAAATCACGCGGTATATGGCCGGCCCCAGCTTAAACTGCACGGGCTGCGTCGTCGGAGGAAGCGTCGTTCTTTCTCAACCCGATATTCAGATTGTGGGCGACCCCACGATAACGACCAATCCCGCTCAATACATAGGATCGGACTTCTCGCTGAACCCTTTTTCGCAGGAGCACAAGAACCGGATGCTGGAAATAACCGCCAAAATCGGCGTGTGGATGGGCAAAAACGGCTATCGCGGAAACTTCGGCGTGGATTTTCTATCGACCCTGACCGCCGACGGCAAGCTCGACGAAATCTACGTCAGCGAGGTAAACGCCCGCCTCGTCGGAGAATCGCAATACCTTGCGGATTTTCAGAGCATGAAAAATCAGGTGCCGCTGACGTTTTTCCATCTTGCCGAGTTCGCGGAACTCGACATAGACCCGCGTTTCGTTAAAACATACAACGACAATCTGCCCGATTTGGAGGGCTCCGCGATAATGATATTCACCGAAGGTAAAGGCATATTCTCCACCGACGGGGAATTCAAGTCCGGCGTCTATAAAATAGAAAACGCCAAACCCGTCCGTCTGCGCGACGGCCTCACGCTTTCCGACACAAAAACACGCGAAGAGTTCGTGGTCACGAACGGTATCCCGTGGAAAGGCCTCACGATTGGCCATCCCAGATACGGCGACGAAGACGTGTGTCTCGGCTACATTATGACGCGCGAAAGCATAGTCGACCCGAACGACTGGAAACGGATAAATAAAAAATGGAAGTCGACAATCGACATGGTCAGAAAAGAAATGAAACTCGCGCCGGCTCCGAAACGCAGTTTGAAAGATTGCCGGTAAAATAAATGTTCCCGTTTGAAAAAAAGGAAATCATTGTCCCGCCGCATTCTCTTTACGCAGAGGCGTACTTGCCGTCCGCCGGACAAAAAGAATCGTCGGGCGCGCTTCCTTTTGTTTTTGTGGGCGGCGTGTTCGACGGCTCGTGGATATTCGCCAGGCACGCGGAATATATGGCCTCAAGAGGCCGCCCCGTCTACGCGCTGAACCTTCGCGGGCAATACAAAAGCCGCTGGCCTTATGTCTCGCGGCTTACACTGTCCGACTATCTGGATGATATATCATCGTCGATAAAACACATTATCAAAGGCCCATACGCGCTGGCCGGCTACAGTATGGGAGCGGCGCTGGCTCTGAGATTTACCGAATCCGCGTTCGCGTCGGGCGGCGCTAACGTCGCGCCGCCGTCGTCGCTGATTCTATACGACCCGACTTATCCCCGCGAGGCCGCCGAGGCCGCGGGGGAAAAACCTCCGAAACGGCTTCCCCGCCTTGCGCCGGCCATGCACTTCATCCCGCCGAAATCCATAGTCGAGGAAATGCTCGACGAGACGATTTTACACGGCGCATATCTTAGAGCGGTGGAATTGTTCCGGTACACCTACGCGTCTTCGCAAGTATACCGCCAGACGGAAATCGAACGGCTGCAATCAGACCCGTCCGCGGTGAAATGCCCTTCTCTGATACTGGCCGTCGACGGAAAAAATCCGGCTTACTCCGCATTCGCCCGGATGTTGAACGCCCGTCTGATTCTTTTCGGCGGATACTCCCACGGCAGTTTTCTTACCGGCAGATATTTCGAGCCGGTCGCGCGGATGGTGTCGGAATGGATGGATGAGACATCCGCAAAGACGCCTCCCGAATCCGAAAAAATACGTTCGTATAATTGGCATCTGGATACGTCGTTCGAAGGAGGCAAGCACAAAATGCTACTGAGATATTTTACCGGATGGGAAAAGCCCTCCGTCGAGATTTATTCGGCAAGCGGACAACACGCCGCTTCCGTCGCCATGAAAAATATCGGCGCGGGACGTAAAGACAAGGAAAGAATTTACGAGGCCGAATTCAATTTTAAGCGCAACAATTCGTTCGCCATAACGGAAGTTACCGACGAAGTATCGTCGGTGACACCTCCGGGCGCCGCCACAACCGCGCTGCCGCGCTCCATAGCCGATATTCCATCGCCCGGAAGGCGCTACGCCCCGCTATTGTCCGATTTATGGCTTATGGACGGCAAATTCTATCAGACCAGACCGACGGAGGAACCCGTCGCGCCGAAATATTTCACTAAGTATTTCGAGTCATCCGCGATGAAACAAAAAATCGCCGCGCACATCCGGCTGCCCCGCAATTACGACCCTCAAAAAAAATATCCGCTGGCCGTCCTCAACGACGGACAGAACCAGTACAAGGGCTGGGGAATGCACGGCGGATGGCATACCGACGCCTCGCTGCAATATCTTTGCGAAGCCGGACGGATGCCCGACACCGTGCTCATAGCCGTTGAAAGCCCCCGGCGCAGACGCAACGAAACTTACCTGCCGCCTCCGATAGGCCGCGCGGATCTTTACGTCAACTTTCTGGCCGACGAACTGCTGCCGTCTCTGGCCAAAGAAATATCGCTGACGACGGACCCCCGCCAAACAGCCATAATCGGCGCGTCCTACGGGGCGAATAATTCCGTTTACGCCGGACTGTTCCGTCCCGATGTTTTCGGGCTGGTGGGATCGCTTTCCTTCGCTTACCTCCCCAAGTGTCCGGCGCGCACGGACATGCGCGCGCGGGCGCAGCTTCCCTTCGCGCGGCTTTACGCCGACTGCGGCACCAAATGGGCCGACGACCAGCCGCGCCGCGACGACTCGACGCCGTCGACGAAAGATCTGGTGAATATCGCCAAGGAAAAGGGAATGACGGAAAACGAGAATCTGCTCGGACTTGTTTTCGCCGGACACTATCACAGCGAAACTTTCTGGCGCAAAAGAATAGGAATCTGCCTGGAATTTCTGTTGGCTCCGCGTATATGAGCGGGACGAACGCCTATTGTCATCCTGAGCGCAGCGAAGGATCCCGTTAGAATATGACAAAGATTCTTCCCCCGCCACACGACGGCGGGGTCAAAATAACATTGAGTATGAAATCATCCGACTATCTGAAAATAATCCTTGGGATTGCCGGCAACGGACGGGTATATCTCGTCGGCGGAGCCGTGCGCGACCTGCTGTCGGGACGTCCGTCGAGCGACTTCGACTTCGCAATGAGCGCAAATCCGTCGCGCATGGCCGCGAAGTTCTCCCGCGCGGCGGTCGCATCCGTGGTCGTTCTCGACGAAGAACGCAAAATATACCGCGTCGTCAAGAAAACGTCATCGGGACCGCTGACCTTCGACTTTTCCGCATACCGCGGACCGACCATAGAGCGCGACCTTATGCTGCGCGACATCACCGTCAACGCGATGGCCCTGCCGCTTAAAAGCGCCGCCGCGCTGCTCGACGAGACATCGGACGCGGAAAAAAAAATAGCCACCGCGCTGCTGGATCCGTCGGGCGGCCTGGACGACTTTAAGAAGCGCCGCATAAAACTTGTCCGCGAAAAAGCAGCGCGCGAGGACCCCGCAAGATTGCTCAGAGTGTTCCGTTTCGCCGCCGAACTCGGCTTTGCCGTCGAGCCCAAAACACTCGCGTCGTGCCGGCGGCTCCGCGGCAAAATCCTTGAACCGGCTCCGGAGCGGCTGCGCGACGAGATATTTAAGATTTTCGCCACCGACCGCGCTTTGTCGTCGGTAAAAATGCTCGATAAAACCGGAATTCTTGAAATTCTTGCGCCTGAAATCACGGCGCTGAAAAAATCCTGCAAAAGTTTCTACTTTCATCCGCAGGGGCTCTGGCACCATCTCACCGAAACTCTCGGCCGCGTCGAGGAATACGCATCCGACGTCCCGTCGCAATTTCCCGAGGCCGCCGGTGACATCGGGCGGTATCTTTCAAGGCAGATGTCCTCCGGCAACGTTAAATCACTGCTTAAATTCGTCACGCTCCTGCACGACGCGGGAAAACCCCTCTGCGCGAAACGCATCGCAAAAAGAATGAGATTTTTCGGCCATGAGACAGTCGGCATCAAGGTCTTCAACGACATAGCCGTCCGGCTTAAATTCTCGCGGGACGAAATGAAGTTCGCCGCGACCCTCATAAAAAATCACATGCGGATTCTTCAGCTCGTCGGCTCGGGAAATACTTCGGACAGGGCGGTTTATCGTCTCAGACGCGACGCCGGCGACACTTTTCCGGCGCTCTGTCTGCTGTCGCTGTCGGACGCGGCCAGTTACAGGAACCTCAAAGGATTCGAGAAAAATAATGTTTCGGTCGTCCACGATTTCGTGAGCAAAGCGCTTAAAAATTATTTTGACGATATGAAAAAACCGCCGCGCTCCAAAATAATAGACGGCCATATGATTATGCGTCGGCTCTCGATAAAACCCGGGCCGGCCGTCGGCGTCATACTCAAGCGCCTCGAAGAAGAACGCGCTGTCGGAACCGTAAAAACAACCGCCGAGGCGCTCGAATGCGCGCGCGGAATATACAGGGAAATATCCACCGGCGCATCGCCGGAGAAACGGAGACACAAATGACTGAAAAATCAGCAAAAATGATTTCGGAACGGATACCATCGAATCGCTCTTTAGGATAAGTTCCGAGATGGTGTCCGACAAAGTCCTCAACGAAATACTTCGCTTCATCGTCAACGTCACGGCCAAAATGATGAAGTCAAAAATTTGCTCGATACTTCTTCTCGACGAGAAAAAGCGCGAACTCTACATAGTGGCCACGCAATCTTTGAGCGAAGAATACATCAACAAGCCGAACCTTAAAGTCGGCGAGGGTATTTCCGGCATCGCCATCAAAAATAACTCCGTGACTACTTCCGCCGACGTAAGAACCGACAAACGTTTCAAATATCCGGAAATCGCCCGCAAGGAAAATATCGTCTCAATGATATCGGTGCCCATTTCGATTAAGGGCCGAGCGGTGGGAGTCATAAACTCCTACACTCCCAAAAAACACAAACACACGAAAAAAGAAATAAAACTTCTCGGCACCATAGCAAACCAGGCGGGGCTCGTCATAGAAAATTCCAAGCTGATGGAAGAAATCAGCACGACAAAACAGATTCTTGAAGTCCGCAAAGCCGTAGAGCGCGCCAAAGGAATTCTTATGCGGGATCTGGCGATTTCCGAGGACGAGGCCTACAAAATCATACAGCGCAAGTCGATGGACACCTGCCGCCCCATGAAAGAAATCGCCGAAGCGGTGATACTGACGTACGAGATAAAGAAGTAGTATTATTTGTTTCTGCCGGCGGGCTGGAGCGTAAAGATTTCACTTGCGATTGGCGGGGAATATACGGGAGGGGAAAATGTCTAAGGGGAATGAACTCGTTTGGTCGTTTGATTTGGGGACAGGAAGTATCGGGGAATGCGCGCGGCGCGGCAAAGAAATTCTACATCTCCATTCTCTTCTTCTGCCCAACGACTTTGCTGCCTTGAAAGATGCCAGAGAAAGAAGGCGACAAATCAGAACGCGCGAGGCGCATAGAAAGCGCGAAAATTGGTGGCGGCAACAGGCCAAAAAAGTGGGCATAGAAGTTCTTGAAACCGGCCATCGCGCGGACGACGGAACTTTCATCAAACCAGACGCAAGAATGTCACGCCAATTCCCCGAAAATGGCGATAAAACTATTTACGCCTCCTGCCTTCTGAGAATCGCTCTTTTACAAGGCGTACAACTCGATGGATGGCAGATTTACAAAGCGATATGGTCAGCGATACAGCGGCGCGGTTACGACGCCGACCTGCCTTGGAAAAGAGAAGTCAGTCGCAATATCGCCGACAAAGAAACTTCGGAAAAACCGGCAAGCGGGAAAAAACTCGCCTCGCATAAAGAAGCTAAAAAAGAGGACGGCGCCGGCGAAAAAGACGAAAAAGAAAATCTCGACGCAGTGCAAAATTATCAAAAAGAACTCGAAAGAGTTTTTAAGGACGAGAAATATCGTTTGCCCTGTTACTACGAAGCGTATAAGCTCGGCGTCTGGAACCCCCGCAAACCCGATACCCTTGACGGCAAATTCGGCGCCAACCCCGAACCCGCCAGAAACAAGGACAACAGAACTTCACTGATTCCGCCCCGCGCTCTCGTCGCCAAAGAATTACTCGTTATGCTGACGCAGGCGTCCAAACAATACCCCAAACTCAAAGATAAAGTCCGCTATGTTCTATACGGCCCCGCCGAGCAGGAATACGCTTCTTACAAAGATGAAAAATACGCTCACTATCGCGGCACGGAGTGGGACTCGCAGGGTCTAATCTCACAAAAAATTCCAAGATTCGACAACCGCATAATATCCAAGTGCGCGCTTATGCCTCGTTTCAATGTCTGCAGCGCCAAGATCCGCAAAGACAAGGCCGGCAACATAATTCCTGAGTCGATGTTGCCATCGGAAGTTACCTTTCTTCTCAAACTCAAAAATATACGTTACACCGATACTACGACGGGCGAAATGGAAAAACCGCTTTCACCGGCGGCGCTCAAAGAATTGTTCAACGCATACAACGACAAGAAACACATCACGCAAAAACAACTCGAAAAATATATAAAGACAAATCTATCCGGCCTGCCGCCCGCAAACCTCGTCGAAATCGAAGAACCCAAAACTTCGGGTCGCTCCCGATTCTGCCGCCCGGCGTTAAGAATTATAAAAGAAATAATACTCTCCGGTAAAAGTCCGCACGCCTACCACGAAGAATGGCTCGCGGCAAACAAAAATAAAGACCTACAAAAAGGTCTCGTCGCGGATGATGTCAAGTTTCTGCTCGATATGCCCGCGGAGTGGGAAAAACTCCATATACCTGACCGTCGCATAGAGGAATCGGAACTTAAAAAATCAGAGCGCGAAAAACGCATCGTCGAAATACTCGGTGGCATAACGAATCCAGTCGTCAGACATCGGCTGGAATTATTCATACAGCGCCTGAAAGTCTTAAAAAATAAATGCCGCGCCGAGGGCGAACCGGCCAAAATAATCCTCGAATTCGCGCGGGAGGGAGAAGAAAGTTTTCAGGGACAAAAGAATAAAAATCGCCAAAAGTGGGAAAAACTCCAAAAAGAAAACCGGGCGAAAAAAGACGAGGCGTATAAATCTCTTCAAACCGCCGAAATCCACGGCAAACAATCGCTTCTTAAAATGATGCTCTTCAAAGAGCAGGTTGGTTATGACTTCTACTCGATGACGCCTCTTGTCGCCTCGCGGCTGGAATCCTACGAGATAGACCACATAGTCCCGCGCGAAGGCGGCGGTTCCGACGCTTATATCAATAAAATTCTGACCACGCCTGACAAAAACCGCGAAAAGGGAAAACACACACCCTTTGAGTGGCGCTCGTCGGATAAGGCAAAATGGCTGGACTTCATCAAAGCCGTAGGTTCAAGCAAACTACACGACAAGAAAAAAGCTCTGCTGACATCCGAAAATCCGCTTGAACTTATAAACAAATACACAGACCTCGCATCCACGGCCTACATATCGAAACTCGCGCAAAAAATAATCCACCTGTTTTTCGGCTGGCCTCAACTCATCGAGGGTTCGACAAGAAAAGTCGTCGTCGCAAACGGCGGCCTCACCGCGAAACTGCGCAGACAATACAAATTAGACCGACTGCTTCACCCTGGTATTCCCGACGAGCAATTCTCGGAACTCGCTCAAAGCGGCGAATTGGACAAGAAGAACCGCGCCAACCCCCGCCACCACGCCCTTGACGCCCTCGTAATATCAATGACTCCTGAACTTAAACTCGACCCCCGAAGTAAAAAAGACATACTCCCCGACTGGTTTCACAAGGAATATTGCCGTCCAATCATTGAAACCGTATATCCCGAGAGAATCCGTTTTGAAAAGCCGAAACTTGCCAAGACGATATACGGGTTAAGAAAAAATCTCGAAGATAACCGGGAATTCTATGTGTTCACGACCCGCTTCGGCACCGGCACGAGAATTGAGCAATTTCGCGAAATCGAGAAAGCGCGGAAATACACCGACGGCATATTCGATGAGCACATAAGAAACGACTTTAATAAAATGCTCGCCTCGAAGCCCGCTCAGCAGGAATGGGAAAAGTTTCTCGACGAATATGAAGTCGCCGGCTCAAAACCCAAAAAGTTTGTTCAAATCGCCTCGGGAGAAATTGACAAAGAAACAGGGGAGAAATTAGAAAGGGGGGAACTCACGACTTACGGAGAGCATGTTCGTGGCAAGATGGCAGGGCAATATTTCAAGAATGATGTGTCTTTGGGGTATTTTGTCTATCAGAACGAAAAAGACAGGTGGGAAAGAGAGCCGATTTATGCTTTTGAGTCGCTCTATAAAAAAATAGAAGCACTAAAAAAAGACCCTGCTGTCAAAAATCCCGTATTCTTTCGCTCGGGTATGCTCGTTGAAATAAAAAACGACTGCAACCTTCAAAATCCAAAACAAAAAGTTACAAGGGGATTTTGGTACTTGAATACAATCAAAGATGGTGGTGAAGTCAAATTAACCTCTATTGATCACTCACTTGAAAGAAAAGCGCAATTGAACGCTCTAATGACCGACGGCAAAATGGCTCCACCACAAGAAAATATTCGTTAAATCACTTAACGATAGGACGCAAGGAGCGGGGCGATGTCCTACCACTTAATACACATACTTCAGCATCAGAGCCGCCTACACATTGACCGCGGATGTCTCGTCCTTGAAACCTCCGACGGGGTCGAAAAACGCGCTCCGCTTGCCGACATTCTTGCCGTCATAGTCGCCGCGCGCGGCGTCTCATTCTCCGGCGACGCGCTCTCGGCAATACTCTCGAACGGCGGCATCGTCCTTCACTGCGACCACAACTACCGCCCCGTAGGCAAAACCGTGGGACTTCACCGCGTGGTTCACTCCGAAATTTTCGAGCGGCAAATCGGCAAATCGCCCGATTTTTCCGGTAAACTCTGGTCGAGAATTCTAAAAGCCAAAATCGAGAATCAGGCCGTATTGCTTGATTCCATAAAAGCCGCGCACAAACTTCACGAATATCTCGCCGAAGCCGAATGTCCCGACGAAGGCAACGCCGCCCGCCATTACTGGAAGTTTTATTTCTCCAAGTTCGGAAGAAAAGCGCCCCAAGAAAGAGAACACAAAGACGCCGAGCATCCCGTCAATCAAATGCTTAATTATTCCTACGCCGTTATGGGTGCCATAATCCACCGGAGCGCCATAGCCCACGGTCTCAACACTACGCTGGGCATACACCACAAATATCGCTTCCGCTCCGAGCCGCTCGTTTATGACCTGTTAGAACCACTGCGTCCTTTCTGCGACCTGATGCTTTTACGCTTCAAAACGAGAAACCCCCGCAAACCGATAGAAGAATACATCAAATCCGTCGCCGCAGACATTGTGGGACTGCGCGTAAGATACGACGCCTCAAAAACCCTTAAACTCGTCAACGCCATAGACCGTTACATTTCGTCCGTAACCGACTGCTTCTACTCAGGAGTAGTTCAAGAACCCTTTATACCCCGCATAGCGGACTTGTCATAATGTCCGCCGTAAAGAGTTCCTATCGTATGGGCTGGCTGGTAGTAATGTTTGACCTCCCGACCGACACCAACGAGGAAAAAAGAAAGGCCGCCCGTTTCCGGAACGACCTTTTGGACCTCGGTTATCTGATGCTGCAATATTCTATCTATGTGCGTTGCGCCGTTACTCTCGACAAGAAAAAACACTTGGTGTTCGAATTAGAAAAAATAAGCCCCGGAACCGGAAGCGTCAAGTGTTTGTTCATAACCGACGCCCAGTGGGGGCAAATGGCGAATATATGCGATGAGAGGAAATATGGGCCGAGGAAGGTGGACAAATCATTTGGCGGGGAACAACTTCAATTCTGGTGATATAAATAAGATAACCCTGACGTGCGAGGCAGAGGTCAAGGTCTCTTGTTTTTTGTTAAGACGGTGCTGTTAAGATTTTAGCATTTAAGCGCGAATCATACAAATCCGCACTATAAATCCTATTATAACAAAATCAACTTTTTAGCACCGTCAAAACATGGCACGCGCCCCATGATTTTGGAAAATTATTATAACAAAATCAACTTTTTAGCACCGTCAAAACGGTTCCCGTACCCCACAATCGCAATATTAAATTATAACAAAATCAACTTTTTAGCACCGTCAAAACAATACGCGGGATGAACCATACAAAGAATCGATTATAACAAAATCAACTTTTTAGCACCGTCAAAACAGCCAATTGACCCGGGGCGTCGGCGGCGCTATTATAACAAAATCAACTTTTTAGCACCGTCAAAACAGGTATATTTATATTGATACTGTTCACATTATTATAACAAAATCAACTTTTTAGCACCGTCAAAACTCGGTGTGCGCCTCATCGCGGATAAATCCAATTATAACAAAATCAACTTTTTAGCACCGTCAAAACAGAGACGCATACGATACCGAAGAAGAGCGAAATTATAACAAAATCAACTTTTTAGCACCGTCAAAACACCTATATTATAGCAGATAAAAAAAGAAAAATTATAACAAAATCAACTTTTTAGCACCGTCAAAACGATGCCGGCGCATACGAGACGAGAGCGTTCGTTATACCAAATCTATGAGAGAGGGGGAATTATAACGGTTAACCACCGATATCCTTTTTAGATTTTCCCTGTCGTTCAACAACAGTGAGATTTTCGTGGTCGGTCTGGTCTACCGACTTACTGCGTTTTTCAGCAACGACGGCTTTGTTTCTTTTCAGTTGCTCAAGTCCGAGATAATTTACGGGCGTCGCGCCGTATTTCCCTTTTTCAAGGTTGTTCCATATTTCGTCATCGTTCAGGCCATCGATTTTTGTAGTAATGTGTACCATAACGGGCGGCTGTCCGAGTTCGAAAATCTTTTTGCGATCTAATAGGTCCTCGGGTTTGGCTCCGGTGCCGACAAATCCAAAATCCTCTATCGCCTTTATTGCTCTTTTGGCATTTTCCGGCGTCGACTGTATTAGGACATCCATATCGTTGGTAAACCGGGGGCAGGTGTAATACATAACAGCATAGGCGCCGACAACACAATAGTTCACATTATTGGCGTTCAACGCTTTTAATAAATCTTCGAAATCCTTTTCTACTCTCATTTTTTTATAACTATCTTAAAAGAAGTTTTGTCCATCGGCGCCGGCGGGGTTCCTTTGACCTTAAAAAACTGCTCGCGCAGATATTGGGCGGCATCGAGGCGCTCCTCCGGCGTGAGGGACGAGTAATATTTCCTCATCGTCTCGTCGGATTCTTCAAAGGATTCGGAGATATGAAAAAAAAGTTTGTCAGCCATACAGTATTATATCTTTATGCTCATTGCTTTTATATTATACAAAAAAACACGGCGCCGGAAAGACGCAAATACGCGCGGATTTCTTCTTGACAAGCCACGCCGGATTATGGTATATTCCCTCCGATAGTTAACAGCCGCCCCGACGCAACGACGCGACATCGGGCGGAGCAGAGAAAAACGAGGCGACGACGCCCGTGACACGGAGATTTCCGTGACGCGGGTTTTTTTATTTTCAAAAACCGGCGGCAAGGCCGGATTGCGGGCGAAACAAACATTATGTGCGGAATAATAGGAATTATCAATCTCGACAGACGCCCTTTTTCCGGCGAGGTCATAGCCCGCGGGCTATCGCATCTGAAAGACCGCGGCAACGGACTGGGATCGGGTTACGCCGGTTACGGAATATATCCCGATAACGCCGACGACTGGTGCTTTCACATATTCTTCTCTTCCGACGACGCGCGGCTTAAAACCGAAGCGCGCCTGGACGCCGCTTTCAAAGTCGTTAAAAAAGAGCCGGTACCCGTCAAACCACTGACATCGGTAAAGAGGCCTCCCGTAATATGGAGATATTTTCTAAAGATACCCGCGCTGCGCTCCACGACTACCGGCACTCTCGACGAACGCGAAAAAAAATACATCTTCGCGCTGGTAATGGAAATAAATTCTTCTATCGAGGGGGCGTTCGTAGTATCGAGCGGGAAAAATATGGGGATATTCAAAGGCGTGGGATTTCCCGACGAGATAGCCGAGTTTTACCGTCTCAACGAATACAGCGCGACCGTGTGGACCGCGCACAACCGCTTTCCGACGAACACTCCCGGATGGTGGGGCGGCGCGCATCCTTTCGGCATAGCCGACCTTTCGCTCGCGCACAACGGCGAAATCTCGTCGTTCGGCATCAACAAAAGGTATTTGGAAAGTTTCGGATATCATCTTGCATTGCAGACGGATTCAGAAGCCATACTCTATCTTTTCGACTTTCTTACGCGCATCCACCGGCTGCCCGTTGAAATCGCCTCGGCCGCGCTTACCCCGCCGCACTGGGACATCATAGACCGTATGCCTTCCGACGAGAAAAAACTCTTCACGGCTCTCAGGATGACTTACGCGTCCTGCCTTATAAACGGCCCGTCGGCACTGTTACTGGGATTCGAGGGCGGCCTGATGGGCTTAAACGACAGGATAAAACTGCGTCCCCTGGTTGCGGCCGAAAGCCGGTCATACGCGTATCTCTCGTCGGAAGAATCGGCGATAGCGTCGATTGCGACGGAAAAATTGACAAAAATAACGCACCCGCCGGCGGGTGAACCCGCGATATTCAGGTATCGCGGCGACGAAAAGAAAAATCGACACAATGAGAAAAACACAAAAACTCCGCGAGTTTAAAATAATCCGCGACCGCGACCGCTGCATTCAATGCGAGGTCTGCGTGAGGCAATGCGCTTTCGAGGCGCATATTTTCGACGGGGAAGCCCTTGCGATGGAATCCGCCGACGAACTTTGCGCCGGCTGCCAGCGGTGCGTGTCGCTTTGTCCGACGGGCGCTCTTACCATAATCAAGAATCCCCAGGAGTTCCGGCCCGATTCGTACTGGACAAAAAATGTCCTGCAAGGCATATACAAACAGGCGGACACGGGCGGAGTGCTTCTTTCCGGAATGGGTACGGATAAAGTTTATAAGTCGTACTGGGACAGAATACTGCTGGACGCAAGCCAGGTGACGAATCCGTCGATAGACCCACTGCGGGAGCCGATGGAACTCAGGACTTATCTGGGCGCCAAACCCGAAAAACTCGACATAAAATACTGCGGCAAAGAGCGCAAACCGCGACTGTCTACCGAGCTCGCGCCGCAACTGCGGCTGGAAACGCCGATAATGTTCTCCGCGATGTCCTACGGCGCCATATCGCTCAATACCGTGACGGCTCTGGCGCGCGCGGCCGCCTCAAGCGGAACTTTCTGGAACACGGGCGAGGGCGGCTTTCCGAAATCGCTTTACGAATACGCCCCGCACACGATAGTGCAGGTCGCCTCCGGACGTTTCGGAGTTCACGCCGGATATTTGAACGCCGCCGCCGCGATCGAAATTAAAATAGGCCAGGGCGCCAAGCCCGGAATAGGCGGACATCTTCCCGGCGAAAAAGTCAACCGGCTCATATCGGAAACTCGGATGATACCGGAGGGCTCAGACGCCATTTCTCCGGCTCCGCACCACGACATATATTCGATAGAAGATTTATCGCAGCTCATCGGCGCCGTCAAAGAAGCCACGCGCTACGAAAAACCGGTGTCGGTGAAAATCGCCGCCGTGCACAACGCCGCCGCCATAGCGTCCGGAATAGTGCGGGCGGGCGCCGACATCGTGGCTATCGACGGTTTCCGCGGCGGCACGGGCGCGGCCCCCACAAGAATCAGAGACAACGTGGGCATACCCATAGAACTCGCCCTTGCTTCCGTCGACGAACGACTTCGCCAAGAAGGAATCCGCCATCGCGCCTCGATAGTGGCCGGCGGCGGAATCCGCAACTCGGCCGACGTCATAAAGGCCATTGCTCTGGGCGCCGACGCGGTTTACATAGCCACATCGGCTCTCGTCGCGATGGGATGTCATCTCTGCCAGAAATGTTACACGGGAAAATGCAACTGGGGAATCGCCACGCAAAACGATTATCTCATCAAGCGTCTCAATCCGGAAATCGCCGCGGAGCGTCTTTCAAATCTCGTAAAAGCGTGGTCGCACGAAATCAAAGAGATGCTCGGAGGAATGGGCATAGACGCCATCGAATCTTTAAGAGGCAACCGTCTGCGCCTGCGCGCGGTGGATATGACGGAATCGGAAATGAAAATACTCGGAATAAAACCGGCCGGAGAATCGCTGTGAAAAACAAAAACGCCGACGGTAAACTCAAAAAAATCTACGCCCGCCCGGAATACTGCATGGCCTGCCGCCTCTGCGAAACCGCGTGTTTCGTGAAGCATTCAAAATCCAAAAAAATAATAAAGGCATTCCGCGACGAGAGGGGGGATTTCCGCCCGCGCATAATCGTGGAACAAAGCGGGCCGGTGTCATTTGCCCTGCAATGCCGCCACTGTGACGACGCGCCCTGCATAGAGGCGTGCCTCAGCGGCGCGATGGCGCGCGCCGCCGACGGAACCGTCGCCTGCGACGAAGACAAATGCGTAGGATGCTGGTCGTGCATAATGGTCTGCCCGTTCGGCGCCATATCGCAGGACAGACGCCGCAAAAAAATAGCGTCCAAATGCGATATGTGTCCCGATAAAAACACGCCGGCGTGCGTAGAGGCCTGTCCGAACGAGGCGCTTGTTTATGAATAAAAAAAAGTCGGCCGAATATCTTATTATCGGAGCCGGTCCCGCATCAGCCGCCGCCATAGAATCCATAAGAAAAATCGACGGACGCGGAAAAATTATAGTCGTCTCGTCGGAAAAAGACGTCTTTTATTCGCGGCCGCTCATATCCTGCCTGCTTGCTTTGGAAATCGACAAAAAACATATCGTTTACCGCGGGCGTGATTTCATAGAGAAAAACTCTCTTGAAATAATCGCTCCGGCGGCCGTTACGTCCGTCGACGCCCGCGGCAAGTCCGTACGCCTTTCCGACGGCGCGCGGATTAAGTGGAAAAAACTCATCATCGCCTCGGGCGGCGAAGCCATCGTGCCGGAGAATATAGCCGGCGCAAAGGGTTTAAGGACATTTACATCCGTCGAAGACGCGCGGCGTATCGACGCCGACATAAAATCCGGCGCGAAACGCGCGGCCGTCATAGGCGGCGGCTTCATCGGTCTTAAATGCGCGGAAGCGCTCGTCAAACGGGTCTTAAAGGTCACTCTTATCGAACTCGCCCCGCGCGTTTTGCCGTCGCTGCTCGACGATGTCTCGGCCGCCGTATTCACCCGCAATCTTACGCGCCGCGGCATAGACGTACGCACGGGCGCTCGCGCCGAAAAAATTTCCGCCGACGGCAAAAAACTCTTTCTTGCCGACGGAAGCAAAATATCGGTCGACTTCACCGTCGCCGCCGCCGGCGTTCGCCCGAACATATCCTTTTTGGCGGGGTCCGGCATACGCGCGGCAAAAGGCGTGATAGCAGGCGGCGACATGCGCGCAAACTTCCCCGATATTTTTGCCGCCGGCGATTGCGCCGAAACGCCCGATTTTTTTTCGGGCGAAGCGCGCCCCAAAGCGCGCCCCGCGCCGATATGGCCCGTGGCCCGTCTGAGCGGAGCGGCGGCGGGCGCCAACGCCGCCGGCGGAAAGGTTACCGCCGAAGGCGCTCTGTCGATGAACTCCGTTGAAGTTTTCGGCCTGGCGGTCATATCGGCCGGAATTGTCAACCCGCCCGACGGCTCCGGATTGACCGTCGAGACCGCCGGACTCTCCGACGGCGCGTCAACCGGCGGCCCGCGCTACAAAAAACTGATTTTCGACGGCGACCGCCTCGCCGGATTCATAATGCTCGGCGACGTCCTGCGCGCGGAAATCTACACCGGCCTCATCAGAAACCGCGCGTCCGTGGCGAACTGCAAAAAGGAACTATCCGGCGACACCTTCGGATTTATCGCCGTCGGAGAAGAAAACTGGAAAAAACGCATCACGCCGATGGAGGTCTGATGCTCTCGACAAGACATCCCGCATGAAAAATATCCGCATTGACTCCCGCCGCCTCGATTATAAAACGCTCAACGAACGCATCCGCGCCGCAGTGACCGCCGGACGGGGAGAATGCGCGTCAAAAATCGTCCTCGACGGCGTAAACGGCCAGCGATTCATCGCGGCCGGTATCGAAAGCCCCGTGCGAATCGAAATAAACGGAATCCCCGGCAACGACCTCGGCGCGTTTATGAACGGACCCGAAATATTAGTGCGCGCGAACGCCCAGGACGCGGTGGGCAACACTATGTCGGGCGGCTTCATCGCCGTCGACGGACACGTCTCCGACGCGGCCGGCTACAGTATGCGCGGCGGCTCGATAATCATCCGCGACAACGCGGGTTATCGCACAGGTATACACATGAAAGAATACCGCGAAAGCGTTCCGACCGTAATAATCGGCTCTTTCGCCCGCGATTTTCTGGGAGAATATATGGCGGGCGGACGGATAATCGTCTTCGGTATCGGCGCAAAAAAGGCCTGCGGAAATTATCCCGGAACGGGAATGCACGGCGGCGAAATATACCTGCCTTCGGACAAACTGCCGCCTCGTATGCCCGAAGGTCTGAAAATATCGCCCGCCGGCGCCGATGTCGTGGAAAACGCGGCCGCAACTTTCGCCCGCGCTCTGGGCATACCCCGCAAAGAACTTCCCTCGACGAAAAAAATATCTTTTTGCGTAATCCGTCCCGCCTCTTGCCGCCCCTACGGCAGCATCTACGCTTACTGAAAAACCGGCCCGCCTTTGGTATAATCATGTTATGGGACACAAATACGCTTGTTCTTTGGCTGTAATTTTCGCCGCCGCGACGGTCGCGGGCGCATTTTCAGTCGATCCGCCGTCGCCCAAAGGCGGCGAAGCGGCGCTGTTTTCTTTCAAGCCGTCGCCTTTTCTTTCATACGAAATTACTCACGACTCCAAAACCTACAAACCTTATCCTGCCGTCGGAGGGAAAAGAGAAATATTTCTTCCCATAGCCATTGAAGCGTCGGGCGAAACCTCGATTCTTGTCGCCAAAAAACTTTTAGGCATAAAAATCGCCGCGTCCAAAGTTCCTTTTATAATTACCGCCCGACAGATACCCGTTATCCGCCTTTCGCCGACCAGCGAGAGAATGCGCGACTCAAAACCGGCTCTGAGCGACGAAAGAGCGCGTCTCCTTAAGTCCTTGGGCATCAGGAGTCCGGCAAAATTCGCCCAAGGCCCGTTTTTATCGCCGCTCGACGGCAGACAAGGGGAAGATTTCGGCGTCAAAAGAGAAGGAGCGCGTTACTCCTATTACCATAAAGGCGTAGATATATCCACACGGGCCGGTGTTCCGGTCGCGGCGGCCAACGCGGGCGCGGTGGCTCTGGCCTCGGAAAACCTCAATGTGACCGGCAAAACCGTAGTCATAGACCACGGACAGGGTTTAGTCAGCTGCTATTACCACCTCGACAAGATTCTGGTGTCCGAGGGGGAAAAAGTCGCAAAAGGCCAAAACATCGGCTTGGTCGGCTCCACGGGCTGGTCTACCGGCCCGCATCTTCATTTCGGCGCATATCTTCAGGGCGAAGCCATAGACCCCCTGTGGCTCATAGAATTTACATCTTCAACTTATCTTAAACCTCGCTAACGCCATTGTCAGGATGTTCCTTCCCATAGTCATTGCGCCGCCGCTCTCACCCCTTGTCATTGCGAGGAGTTGTAGGGGCGTATAATTATACGCCCCTACTTGATGAACGACAGCCCGCCCCGCCTTGGCGGGGAGGCAATCTCATCACGCATTATGGTAGGGGCGACCCCCTGTGGTCGCCCACATAACAGGGCAGGCACGGGGGCCTGCCCCTACAAAGTAATGCCCCTCGCAATGACAACAAAGGGGGATTTTAAAATTCCTCGTCCGCCTCCCGCAGAAACCCTGTAATAAATTTGACATCATCCTGCGTTTTTTATACAATACTATTGATTACTACATAGTATTGATTACTATTCAGATATTTTATGACAAAAAACAACACACCCCGCGAAACCCCGCACATCGAAAAAATCTTAAAGGGCTCGCGGCTTAAAGTCACGCCGCAGCGAACGGCGATACTCGAATATCTGCTTTCAACCTACGCACATCCATCCGCGGACACCATCTGTAACGAAGTCAGAAAGAAACACCCGTCCGTAAGCCGAAACACCGTCTATCAAACTCTTGATTTTTTTGAAGGCAAGCGGCTTATTTTTGCTATAATGGATACGGAAGGGGTAAGACGCTATGACGCGCACACCGACCCGCACATACATTTGATATGCCTGGACTGCGGAGCCATAATAGACACCCCCTACGACGACAGACGCATCCTCGGAAAAGTCAAAAAATACTTCAAACCCGAAAAATCCGTCGTTTATATTTACGGACACTGCGTGCCGGGGAATCCCGCCGGATGCGCCCCGCGCGAGGACGCGCGCAAGGAGTAAAACAATATGGAAAAATGGAAATGTATCGTCTGCGGTTACATTTACGACCCGCAAAAGGGGGACCCCGCCGATAACGTCGCCGCCGGAACCAAATTCGAGGATATTCCGGACACTTGGGTCTGCCCCGAATGCGGAGCGCTCAAAGATATGTTTGAAAAGGCCTGAAAGCTCGCGGCAAACAGGGAGAAATCATTATGAATCCGGTAAAAATTATTGACGGACTGCATTGGGTCGGCGCGGTCGACTGGGATACAAGGGATTTTCACGGACATTCCTACTCGGTACACAGAGGCACGACGTACAACGCGTATCTCATCATCGACGAAAAAATAACTCTCGTCGATTCGGTGTACACACCTTTCGCGGACGAACTCATAGCGCGGGTATCCGCGCTCGTTGACCCGTCCAAAATCGACTATATCGTCGCAAACCACGTCGAGGTGGATCACTCCGGTTCGTTAGCCAGGATGACCGCCATAGCGCCCAAAGCGCAGATTATCTGCACGAAAAAAGGCGAAGAGGGCTTCCGCGCACATTTCGGAAAACACGTGGCGCCGCACCTTGGCAAACCGGCCGACGAATGGAACTTCCACACGGTAAAAACGGGCGATGAACTCAAAATAGGGAAGAAAACCCTGGTATTTCTGGAGGCGCCCTTTCTTCATTGGCCCGACTCAATGTTCACCTACGTCAAAGAAGACGCCGTCCTGCTTCCGAACGACGCATTCGGACAGCATTTGGCGTCTTCCGGACGATTCGACGACGAGGTCGAAGAAAGCGTTCTCATGGAAGAAGCGGCCAAGTACTTTGCCAATATTCTTACGCCATTTGCCCCTCTGATTCTCAAAAAACTCGACGAAGTAGCCGCCCTCAAAATCCCCATAAAAATGATATGCCCCAGTCATGGAATAATGTGGCGCCGCGACCCGGCCAAGATTATCGACGCGTACAAGAGATGGTCGCTGGGCGAATATAAAAAGAAAATGCTTATCGTCTATGACACAATGTGGGGAGCCACCGAAAAAATGGCCAGAGCAATCGTTGAAGGCGCCGAAAGCGTCGGCGGGATCGAAGTAAAACTCTTCAAAATGCCCGTAACCGACCGCTCGGACGTAATAAAAGAACTGCTCGACGCCAGAGCCATAATAGCGGGCTCATCTACGATAAACAAGGGTATGCTCCCGACGATGGCGCCGGTTCTTGAGGATATGGAGGGTTTGAGATTCAAAAACAAGATAGGCGCTACATTCGGCGCGTTCGGATGGTCGGGCGGAGCCGTGGAAGCAATGGAAGCGCGGCTTAAAAAGTCGGGGGTCGAGATAGTACACGCGCCGATAACGTCCAAGTGGATACCCGACGCGCCCAAACTTGCCGAATGCGAAGCGATGGGCCGCGAAATTGCCGCCAAAATAGCGGGATAACAAGAAGACGACACAAACCTCGTCATTACGAGGCACCGCCGTTTTGGTAGGGACAGGTCGCAACCTGTCCCTACTTCGTCATTACATTCCTCGCAATGACAAATTACTATGAACATACTCATAATAGGCAACGGAGTCGCCGGCATTACCGCGGCCAAAACTATCAGACAAAAATCCTCCGAAGCCGTCATTACCGTGGTCACGGACGAGCAATTTGCCTATTACAACCGACCCGCACTGATTGACTTTATCGCCGGACGCAAGAAAGAGGATGAGTTATATTTCTATCCGGAATCGTGGTATACTCAGAATAACATTAAAGTATTACTTGAAAAAAGTGTCCAAAAACTGCAACTTTCCGCCAAATCCGCACTGCTCGATGACGGTTCAACAATTTCGTACGATAAACTCATTATAGCCGCGGGTGCAAGCGCAAATACACTGCCCATACCGGGGTCAGACAGCCCGAAAGTTCTCACTTTAAGGTGCCTCGAAGACGCCAAAACACTCATGGATGAGGCGGGCAAAACCTCGCAGATAGCATTTATAGGAGGCGGGGTACTGGGAATAGAGGCCGCCGCGGCCGTAAAAGCTTCATTTCCCGCGATTGATATAACCGTAATAGAGGTTGCGCCTTACCTTCTTCCCCGACAACTCGACGCCAAAGGCGGCGAAATACTCTCCAAATGTCTGGCCGCCAGAGGACTAAAAGTGATTGCCGGAGCCAAAATATCGGCCATCGGCGGCGATGGCGCGGCGCTTGACGACGGCCGCAAGATACCCGCCGACCTGTTCGTCGTCTCGGCCGGGATAAAACCGAACATAAAGTTTGCCGCGGAAGCCGGAATAGCCGTCGCGAAAGGAATTATCGTCAACGAATATCTGGAAACATCGGCGCCCGACGTCTTTGCCGCCGGCGACTGCGCCGAATACAAAGGCGTCGTATGGGGCATAGTGCCCGTTGCCGTCGAGCAAGCCCGCATAGCGGCATCGAACGCCGCCTTTGTAGGGGCGAAAAATCTTTCGCCCTCGCAAAGGTACGAAGGCACCGTGATGTCGAATACGCTTAAAGTGGCCGGAATCGACCTTACCACCGAAGGCAACATCGCCGAAATCGACGGAATCGTAACCTACGAACACGCCGATACCGCGAAAGAAATTTATAAAAAAATATTCCTGAAAGACGGCGTTATAGTGGGCTCAATGTGTATGGGCGACGCCGAAGCGGCAAAAAAAATATCGGCGGTCAGAAGGTCGGCAAAACCCGTCGGCGAAAAAGAAGCCAAAGAACTCATATCATAAATCGACACGGAGGTATGTGCCAATGAAACCCATCAAAGGTTCTCAGACGGAAAAAAATCTTCTCAAAGCGTTCGCGGGCGAATCGCAGGCGCGCAACCGCTACACCTATTACTCGGGCGCGGCAAAAAAAGAGGGCTACGAGCATATCGCGGCTTTATTCCTGGAAACCGCCGAAAACGAGAAAGAACACGCCAAGGTGTTTTTTAAATTTCTGGAAGGCGGAGACGTTGAAATAACGGCGTCCTATCCCGCCGGAAAAATCGAGAGCGCCGTCAAGAATCTGGCGCACGCCGCCGACGGAGAAAAAATGGAATGGGGAACGCTTTACCCCGAGTTCGCGGCCGTCGCCAAAAAAGAGGGCTACGACGAAGTCGCCAAAGCATTCGAAGAAATCGCCCGCGTCGAGGCGTTCCACGAAAAAAGATACCGCGCGCTCGAAGCCAACATCAAAAAGTCGTCGGTTTTCAAAAAAGCGGGGGCCGTAAAATGGCACTGCCGCAACTGCGGCTATATCACCGAAGGCGCGGAAGCTCCCAAACAGTGTCCCGCGTGCAAACATCCTCAATCCTACTACGAATTGCTGTCCGAGAATTACTGAGCGTATGACATTAAGCGAACGTTTGAAGACGTCACTTTATTCCGAGGCGGCGGCCGCAGTGCTCGACGGCCAAAACGTGATCAAAAAATATTTTGAGCGCGGCTTTAAAATCGAGTACAAGGGCGACATCGACCCTGTAACAATAGCCGACCGCGAGACGGAAAATATCATAATAAAGCGTCTCAAAAACCGCTTTCCCGACATCGGTTTTCTGTGCGAGGAATCCTGTCCCAAAGAGATGAGGGAAGGAACTTTCTGGGTTCTCGACCCGCTGGACGGCACGGTCAATTTTGTGCATCATTGTCCGGTATTTTCTACGTCCCTTGCGCTTTTCTCGGACGGAAAAATCGTTTTGGGAATAGTCAACGACGTAATGCGCTCGGAATTGTTCGGCGCGGTGCGGGGACGCGGCGCGTTATTAAACCGCAAACGCATAAGAGTATCGGGCGTCAAAACGCTCAACCGCGCGCTGTTAGTCACGGGCTTCCCGTATTACATAAAGGAACGCCACAACCGCGTGATAAAAAACTTCAAAAATCTGGTGCTTTCCGCGCAGGGCATAAGACGGCTGGGCTCGGCGGCGCTTGATTTGGCCTACACGGCGTCGGGCAGGTTCGACGGTTTCTGGGAAGAGGGCCTCGCCCCGTGGGACGTTGCGGCGGGTTCGCTTCTCGTCGAAGAAGCCGGAGGTCGGGTGAGCGATTTCGCCGGAAGCGACGATTGGCTCTTCGGAAAAATGATAACGGCCTCCAACAGCCGCATCCACAATTCGATGATAAAGATTTTGCAGCAATGATGAATAAGCAAATCACAAAACTTACCCCCTCACCTCAATCCTCTCCCTCGATGGGAGAGGCGGCCCGAAGGGCAGGGGAGGGTGAAATAAAAAGTATCGTCCCAGATGGCAGGAGGGCAAAAATATTCCGGGCGCTGAATTCTCCGACGGGAAAATAGTTTCGTGACGGGCTGATGACCTATTACATACAGGAGGAGTAAAGATGAAAGTGACAGTTCTTGAAGATGTTTGCACCGGCTGCGGGCTTTGCGTTTCCGACGCGCCCGATGTTTTTGAAGTCCCCGAAAGTGTGGCCAAGGTAAAAGTAAACCCCGTGCCCGCCGCCCTCGAAGAATCCGCAAAACTGGCCGCGGCCGATTGTCCGGTCGAGGCAATAAAAGTTGAATAAATCAAAAAGCGCGGGCGACCGCGCAGACGCAATAGTATCGCGTCTGCGACGGAAATACCGCGACGCGAAGATTCCTCTTGAGTTTGCCACGCCGTGGCAGTTGCTGGTGGCCGTAATATTGTCGGCGCAGTGCACGGACGAGCGCGTCAATAAAGTCACGCGGGAACTGTTCAGAAAATACCGCACGCCCGAAGATTTCGCCGCTGCGCGCGCCTCGGAGCTGGCAAAAGCCGTGTTCTCGACGGGATTCTATCGCGCCAAGGCGAAAAACATCGCCGGGGCGGCAAAAGCCGTAATAGAAAAATTCGGCGGGAAAGTGCCGCGCACTATGGAAGAAATTCTTACGCTTCCCGGCGTGGCCAGAAAAACCGCCAATGTGGTGCTGGCTCACGCCTACGGAGTCGTGGAAGGCATTGCGGTCGATACCCACGTAAGACGACTGGCGGCGCGGATGGGACTGACATCCGAGAATGACCCCGTCAAAATCGAACGCGACCTGATGTCCGTCGTGGCGCGCAATAACTGGCGGAACGTTTCGCTTCTGTTACAGTACCACGGACGGGCGGTTTGCCGCGCGGCAAAACCCGCCTGCGGCGCGTGTCTACTCTCGGATATATGCCCGAGCGCGTATTCATTCGGGGAAAAACCGGCGGGGAAAAATAAAAAATGAAAAAAATCGAACTGAAAGTAAATTCCAAAAAAGTGCCTCTGAATTTTTTCGTAACCGGGTTTTACATACGCACGATTGAAGCGATGGTAAAATCCCTGCGCGGCACGAAAAAACCCCGCAAAATCGAAATAACCATTTCCTGAAACTCATAAAGAAAATGCGCGGGCTGTATGATACTTTCTTAACGTCTTAACATTGTGCTGAGAATTCACTAAACTACGGAGGTTTTATGGCAAAATTGTCAGCGCTGGTTTTATCCTGTATGTTTGCGGCGGCCTCGGCGGGACTCGCGGAAACTTCAAATTACGAAGTCGGCGCCTGCGCCGAATGCTCGCCGCACAAAATGGCGATGATGCACGGCTCTATGGATATGAAAGAAAAGGCCGCAGAGGCGCAAACAAAAACGTCAGATACCGCGACATCAGCCACAATGAAAGCCGAAGCGGCGTGGACAAACAAAGTATTCACCGCCGACGAACTCAAAAAATTCGACGGAAAAGACGGCAGGCCGTCGTATGTCGCGGTGGACGGTATCGTATACGACGTGACCGGCGTAAAGGCATGGGAAGGCGGACGACATAAAAATATGCACAACGCCGGAGCCGACCACACGTCGGATTTCCACAAGAAAGCTCCCAAAAAAATCCACCACGACGGGAAAGCGCTCGATAAACTTCCGAAGGCGGGCGTTACCGAGTCGTATAAAATGATGAAACCCGTCAAGGGCCATATGCACGACGGAAGCAAACAGATGCCGGACGTCTCCGCGCCCGCGGCCGGCGCCGTTTCCGACTATAAAATCGAGCCCTCGTCATACGGCCGCACGGTGACATGTCCCGTTACCGGTGATAAATTTAAGATTTCAAAGGAAACGCCGGCCGTCAAATATAAAGGCAAGGAACAGTACTTCTGCTGCCCGGCCTGCGTCGACGACTTCAAAAAAAATCCCGCTAAATATGTAAAATAGGACGAATGGTAAAAAAATGACCGCATACATATTCGGCAAACCGGCATACGTCTGGGGCGGCATTGTGATAGGAATTCTATTCGTCCTGACGATATTCACGGGTATTTTCATGGGCAGATTCGGCATAAAAATAAGGACTCACAAAATCCTCGCCGGAGCGACCGCTGCAATGGCGGCTTTGCACGCCGCGGGAGGGTTATACGTTTGGTTTTTTTAAATAACGGAGGGTATGCTTTATGCAGACGGTAAAAATCGACAAGATAAAAGAGTTCGCCGAAGAAAAGCTCCTGAAGAAAGTTCCGCTCGAAACCGACAAGATAGTATTCAATAATTTTTTTCTCAAACCCGGACAGATTCTGCCGTTTCACAAACATCCGGCCACCGACGAACTTTTTTATATCGTCGAAGGCGCGGGGGAGTTTACCGTGGGCGATGAGCAGACGGCGGCCGGCCCCACAGCGGCCGTGTACGGCCCCGCGGGAGTTTATCACGGAGTGGTCAACTCGGGCGACAAGGATATGGTCATGATTTCCGTGCAGGGACCGAAGCCCGTGGAGACGATTTTTAAGGAAAACGCCGCGATAATCTGCCCCGTATGCAAGCAGGAAGTCATCCTGAAAGACAACGCCAAAGAGGGCGATAAACTGGTATGCCCGCGCTGCCAGGCGAAATTGACCCTTAAAAAAGACGGGGCGAAATTCGTCGCCGTTCATTGAACCGCGAACCATCGCCGAGAGTGAAAATTATGCCGCCTCCAAAATCCGTATACCTCGACAACCAGTCGTGCACGCGGCCGGACGACCGCGTGATCGAAGCGATGCTGCCCTGCATCGGCGAGGCCTACGGCAATCCGCAAAGCATTCACTCGCGCGGCGCGACGGCCAAAGACGCTCTCGACGAAGCCCGCCAAAAAACGGCGGCGTTCTTGAACGCTTCCCCCCGGGAAATAATCTTCGCGTCGTGCGGCTCGGAGGCGAATAATCTCGCCGTAAAAGGCACGATGGCAGCGCGAGCGAATGATGGCCGCCACATAATAGTTTCGGCGGTCGAACACTTTTCCGTGCTGCACGCGGCAAAACGTCTGGCAAAATCCGGAGTCGAGCTGACAGTAATCGGAGTCGATAAATACGGCACGGTAATGTTCGACGAACTCTCCGCCGCGATTCGGCCCGACACCATACTCGTCTCGATACAGCACGCCAATACGGAAGTCGGCACGGTGCAGCCGATAAAAAAAATATCGCAGATAGTGCGCTCCAAAAATCCTAAAACGACTATTCATACGGACGCCGTCGGCTCCGCCGGAGCGATTTCTCTTGACGTAAACGACCTCGGGGTCGATCTTATGACCATAGCGGCTTCCCAGTTCCACGGACCCAAAGGCGCCGCCGCGCTCTACGCCGCCAAGGCGGCGCGCCTGATTCCGCAAATCGACGGAGGGATTCAGGAGGATGGCCGTCGGGCCGGCACGGAAAATCTGGCCGCCATCGTCGGCATGGGCAAGGCCTGCCAGATAGCCGCGGCCGAACTCGCCGAAAATGTCAAGAAAATTACCGCTTTAAGAAATCGTCTGGCCGAAGGTGTAATATCCAAAATACCGCACGTTTATCTCAACGGACATCCGCACGAGCGTCTGCCGGGCAACGTCAACCTGTCGGTGGAGTTCATAGAGGGCGAGGGGATGCTGCTGTTACTGGACCAAAAAGGCATAGCGGCTTCGTCGGGCTCGGCGTGCACGTCGAAGGCGCTGAAACTTTCGCACGTGCTCGAAGCCATGGGCATCGACGTGGCCGTGGCGCAGGGCTCGCTTCTTTTCTCTCTTTCCAAATACAATACCGCCGACGATATCGATTACGTCATAGCCGAGCTGCCGCCCATAGTCGAGCGTCTGCGGTCGATGTCGCCGACTTACGCGCACTTCGTAAAAACCGGCGAGCGTATGAAAGTCGGGCCGGGCACGGACTACGAACATCACGGGCATAATCATTAATTATTGAAATGTGACACGGAGGCAAAATGCCGTTTTATTCCGAAAAAGTAATGGATCACTTCGCCAATCCCCGCAACGTCGGAGAGATAAAAGACGCCGACGGCGTGGGCGAAATAGGCAACCCCGTCTGCGGGGACATGATGACATTCTACGTAAAGGTAAAAGACGGACGGCTGGAAGACGTGAAGTTCAAAACCTTCGGCTGCGGAGCCGCCATAGCGGTTTCATCTATGGTCTCGGAAATGGCAAAAGGCAAGTCCATCGACGAAGCCCTTAAAATCACCAACGCTTCCGTGGCGCTGGAACTCGGCGGACTGCCGCCCAATAAAATGCATTGCTCAAACCTCGGCGCCGACGCGCTCCGCAAGGCCATAGAGGATTATCTGACCAAAAAGGGGGACAAATGAACAAATCCTCCGATAAAGCGGCAAACAAATGCAAGTGTCCTTATTGCGACGAAGAACTCAAGTTTTCCTGTTTTGAACCGGCGTTTTGCGTGCCCTGCAAAGTCGAAATAGTCATCTGCGAAAAGTGCGGCCAAAGCATTAACGCGGCGCAAAAATCTTCGCACACATGCAAGGAAAATAAATGAACGCCGAAGCCGCCAGACCCAAAATAACATTGATACTTTTTTCGGGCGAACTCGACAAAGCCATCGCCTGTTTCACGCTTGCCGCCACGGCGGCGGCCGGCGGGTTCGATGTTACGATATTCTTCACTTTCTGGGGCCTCAATGTCATCAAGAAAAAACGCTTCGCCGTCGGAAAATCCCAGAACCTGTTTCAGAAACTCTTCAATCTGATGAGCACGTCGCGCCTGCCTCTCTCAAAGTTGAATTTTTTTGGGGCAGGACCCGTCATGATGAAAATTTTGATGAAAAAAACCGGCGCGGCGCGCCTTGATGACCTTATAAAAACCGCGCGGGACCTTAAAGTAAAATTCATCGCCTGCACGACATCCTGCGGAGTGATGGGCCTCGGCAAGGACGAGCTTTCAGGCGACGTCGACGAATTCGCCGGCGCGGCGACCTACCTGGCCGAAGCCAAAGGCGCCGGCATCAATCTTTTCATCTAATACAAACGCATTATGTAGCGCGACCTTTTAAGGTCGCCTTTTGCCCCGATAAATCGGGGCACTACATGTCAAAACAAATAATGCGATTGTATTAAAATCAAAGAGCGTCAAATACCCGGCCAAACGGAGTAGCGCGATGGAAGCGTCAAAAAAAATCGACTGCACCGGCCTTTTCTGTCCGATGCCCGTCGTAAAAACCAAAATCGAACTTGAATCCCTAAAACCCGGCGAAGTCCTGGAAATCACCGCCGACGACCCCGGTTTCCAAAAAGATTTGCCGGCGTGGTGCTCAATGGCCGGCGAACAATGCCTCGGTGTATTCCTCGAAGGGAGTATCATCAAAGGTTACGTCAGAAAAAAATGAGCGCGAAAACCGCCGGAATATCGTCGGGATCATATTCGCAAAAACGCGATTTTACGCGCACGCCGGAACCTGCCGGCGACGGACGGCGATTTGTCGTCGCCCGTCACAAAGATGCCTCTGCGGGAGGCGGAATATTCGTGGTGCATAAACACGCGGCGTCTCATCTCCACTGGGATCTGCGGCTTGAAAACAACGGCGCGCTCGAGTCGTGGGCCGTGCCGAAAGAACCGCCCGTGGAACCGCTCGTCAAGCGTCTGGCGGTGCGCGTGGAAGATCATCCTCTGAGTTACGCATCCTTCGAGGGTACCATACCGGAAGGCAACTACGGCGCGGGCGCCGTCGAGATTTGGGACAAGGGAACATACGGCGCGATTAAACGCGAGGCGCGCGAAATATTAGTCGATTTCAAAGGCAAAAAACTCCGCGGCAACTACGCTCTCATAAACACCGGCGGCAGAAACTGGCTTTTTTTTAAGAGGAAAATATGAGCGAACTTGAATTTTTTCTCGACGACAAAGATAATGCGGCTCCCAAACCGTCCGCGTCGTGTCCGGCGGCGTCTCTTAAACCCGCCGACGCCGGCAAACTCTACGACCTGGCCATACTCGGCGCGGGCCCGGCGGGAATGACCGCGGCGGTTTACGCGTCGCGCAAAATGCTCGACGCCGTACTTATAACAAAAGACATCGGCGGCCAGCCGTTGCTGACGGCTAAAATCGAAAACTATATGGGCTACCAATACATATCGGGAAAATCGCTCATAGAAAAATTCGACGAGCAAGTCAGAAAATTCCCGATAGCCGTCGTGGAAAACGACGGCGCGGCCTCGATAAAAAAAGAGCCGGACGGATTCTCCGTCGCGACGGAAAGCGGCAAGAACTTCCGCGCGCGCTCTCTGGTGATTACATCCGGAAAGCGCTCAAGAGAACTCGGGGTGCCCGGCGAGAGAAAGCTGGTCGGAAAAGGCGTGGCGTACTGCTCCACCTGCGACGCGCCGCTTTTCGGCGGCAAGGACGTAGTCGTCGTCGGCGGCGGAAACTCGGCGCTTACGGCCGTTAACGACTTGCTGAAAGTCGCGCGGAAAATATATCTCGTCAACAATCTGCCGGAACTGACCGGAGACCCCGTGCTGCGCGGCAAGGTTGAAACTCCGAAAGTCGAAAAAATAATGCCGGCCTCGATTTCCGAAATCGTCGGCGAAAATACGGTCGAAGCCGTGAGCGTGAGAACATCCGACGGAAATCTTCGACGGATAGAAGCGCAGGGAATATTCATAGAGATAGGCCTGGAGCCCAACAGCGCGTTTGCGGACGGCCTGCCGGAACTTAATTCCTCCGGCGAAATAAAAGTGGACTGCCGTTCGCGGACTTCCGTCGAGGGGATATTTGCCGCCGGAGACGTCACGGACGTGCCGGAGAAGCAAATTATCGTCGCCGCGGGCGAAGGCGCCAAGGCCGCCCTCGGCGCGTACAGATATCTGGTCGGACTGAAAAAATGACGGGCTGGAGGGAAAATGAGCATACTTTCAAGCGAAATACTTGAGCGGCTTAAAGACGAACTCTCGGGATTATCGTCGACGGTCAACATAGTATTTTTCGACGACCCCGACGGCAACTGCCGCCATTGCCGCGAAACTTCCGAATTCCTCGACGAGACAGCCAATGCCGCCGCCGGTAAAATAAACGTCCGCAAAATTGTGATAACGGACGACGCCGAGTCCGCCGGCAAATACGAAGTTTTCGCCGCGCCGGCCATAATATTGCTTGACGCCGGCGGACGGGACCGGGGCATACGCTTTTTCGGAATTCCCGGCGGTCACGAGTTGGCTTCCTTTGTTGCGGCGGTAAAACTCGTTTCGGCGGGCGGAGCGGGACTTTCCGCCGAGACGGCAAAAGCCGTCGCGGAACTGCAAAAAACCGTCGACTTAAAAGTTTTCGTCACGCTGTCCTGTCCGTACTGCCCCGCCGCCGTGCAACTCGCCCACAAGTTCGCCTACGAGAGCGCGGGCAAGATTACGGCGTCCATGATTGACGCCGCGGGTTTTATGAGTTTGTCCTCAAAACATTCCGTAATGAGAGTCCCGAAAATCGTAATCGCCGACAAGGACTCCGTCGAAGGCGCTCCCTCGGAGGCGGCTCTTTTGGAGCGCGTTAAAGCCGCGGCGCAATGATGTCTAAAAATATCATAATAGCCGGCAATCACGGAGCCGGCAAAACCACGCTTGTAAAATCCCTGGCCGCGGCTTATCCGGATTTCTTCGGCGGGTTTTACACGCAAGAGACGCCGGGAAACGTTTTGATAATAAAAACTCTCGACGGCGTAGAAAGAGTGTTTGCCTCAAAAAATGCCGCCGACCTCGCGGGCGGCAGGATCGCAAAATTCAAAAAATATCGAGTTGATTTGGACGCTCTGGAAGACGTCGCCATACCGGCGGCCGACGAGAGCGTAAGGTCAAAAAAAATAACCATTCTCGACGAGATAGGTTCGATGGACGTGCTCTGCGAGGCCTTCCGCGTCGACATACTCCGCTGGCTCGCGTCCGATTCCGGCCTGATGCTGGCCACGATATTGCCCAAGTCCCGCCTGTTTACCGACGACATAGCAAAACGCCCCGACTGCGCCGCGCTTTATCTTACCCGTCACAATTTCCCAAAAGTCCGCGCGGAAGCCGCGCGGCTTCTGGGCCTGCCGCGCCGCTGAGCACTATCAAAATATCCCGCATTTTTTGTATACTACGCGCTATAGATTATGAGAAAAATACATACGACAAAATCCGCCTGCGCCGCGCCCGTGTTTAACCGCATAACGCCCGGTCTTATGCGCGCCATGCCGTACGAGGGCGGACGGAAAAAAATCGATATCCTCATCGAAACTCCGGAGTTTACCTGCCTTTGTCCGTGGTCGGGGCTTCCCGATTTCGCGCATTTGGCCGTAAGATACGTGCCCGATACAAAAGTGGCGGAACTTAAGGCCTTCAAGTTTTACATACAGTCCTACCGTATGGTCGGAATTCTGCACGAAGACGCCGCCAATCGAATCTGCGACGACCTGGCCGCGGCTGTCCGTCCGCGCGAATTGACGGTGGAAATTACGTTCAACCTTCGCGGCGGGATAAAAACAACCGTGACGAGACAATACCGCAAAAAATAAAATGTTCGACCACATAAAAAGAATCCACTTCGTCGGGATAGGCGGCTCGGGGATGTCGGGCATCGCCGAAGTTCTTCTGAATCTCGGCTACCGCGTATCCGGCTCCGACCTTAAAAAATCAGAAACGACCGAGCGCCTCTCAAAACTCGGCGCGAAATTTTCCGTGGGTCACCGCGCGGCTAATCTTGCCGGAGCCGACGTCGTCGTGACGTCCACGGCCGTGCGCCGGGACAATCCCGAAGTCGCGGAGGCGGGACGCCGTAAAATTCCCGTTATCCCGCGCATCGAAATGCTTGCCGAAATAGCCCGCCTCAAATATACCATAGCCGTCGCCGGAACTCACGGAAAAACCACCACGACTTCTCTTACATCTCTTATACTTACCGAAGGCGGGCTCGACCCGACGGTGGTAGTCGGCGGGCGTCTGAAAAATATATCCGGCGGCGCAAGATTGGGCAAGGGAAAATATCTTGTCGCCGAAGCGGACGAATCCGACGGCTCGTTTCTGAAACTTTCGCCGGCGCTCTCCATAGTAACCAACATCGACGACGACCATCTGGATTATTACGGCACTATGGAAACGCTTAAAAAATCATTTCTGGACTTCATCAATAAAGTGCCTTTTTACGGCTGCGCGATACTATGCGCCGACGACAAAAACATCCGCGAACTCATACCGTCGGTCAACAGGAGATACGCCACGTACGGTTTCGGCAAGGGTTTGGATTACACCGTGTCAAATTTCCGAAGCGACGCGGCGAACACCTCGTTCGTTATTTCAAAGGGATCTAAAACCGTAGGCAGAATAACGTGGGGCGTTCCGGGACGGCACAACGCCCTTAACGCGGCGGCGGCGGCGGTTTGCGGTATGGAACTCGATATTCCATTTTCTAAAATAAAAACGGCGCTCGCGTCTTTCGGCGGCGTCGCGCGGCGTCTTGAAACGAAATATCGCCGCAGCGGGATCGTCATCATCGACGACTACGGACATCATCCCACGGAAATAAAAGCCACACTGTCCGCCGTGAAAGAACGCTGGCGTCCGAAACGCCTGATGGTAATTTTCCAGCCGCACCGCTACAGCCGCACGAAACTCCTGTACAAAAATCTGGCGCGGTCGCTTTCCGCCGCCGACGAAATTTTCCTGATGCCGGTATATCCGGCGGGGGAAAAGCCGATTGCCGGAGTAACAAGCCGCCTTATAAAAAAAGAAATCGAAGCCGCCGGCGGCGCGGCGGAGTATTTTTCGTCCGGCGACTGTCCGTCTCTGGCCGCGCGTCTGAAAGAAGGTGATGTGGTGGTGACTCTCGGCGCGGGAGATGTAACCGCGATATCGGGCATATTATCGGAGGCCGCCGGACGGTGAGTGTCTCGAAAGCCGCCATTCTTGCCGTCGCCTCCGACGTAAAAGAAAACGAGCCGCTGTCGGGCCGGACCACATTCCGCGCGGGCGGAACCGCCAAATACTTTGTAATCGCGCAAAATCTTGCCGAACTAAAAAATCTTCTGTCGCTCCTTCGCGCCGAAAAAGAAAAATATTTTTTGCTGGGCGCAGGGTCGAACGTGCTCTTCGCCTCCCCTGTTTACGACGGAGTAGTGGTCGCGCTCGGTGGCGATTTCAGGAAGATATCCCGCAAAGGAAACGCCGTAACCGCCGGCGCCGCCGCCAGAATGGGCACGCTTGAGGCCTTCGCGGTAAAAGAGGGATTGTCCGGCCTGGAAACGTTGAGCGGAATACCGGGCACCGTCGGAGGGGCCGTGGCGGGCAACGCCGGCGCCAACGGCGGCTCCGTAGCCGACGTATTTGAATCCGCCGAAGCTCTCGACGCTAATCTGGAAGTAAAATCAATCCCGAAAAGCGGCGCGGAGTTTTCATACAGAAGTTCGTCGCTCTCGTCTTCTACTATACTTGCGGCGACTTTCCTTCTGAAACCGGACAAACCTTCCGAGATACTCAAACGAATCGACGCTATAATGGCGCGGAGAGTCGCGGCGCAGCCGCATTTGCCGTCGGCCGGATCCGTTTTTAAAAACCCCGCCGGAACCGCCCCCGCCGGAAAATTGATGGATGACTGCGGCCTCAAGGGTCTTAAAATCGGCGGAGCGATGATATCGAACGAACACGCCAATTTCATAGTCAATACCGGCAACGCCTCGCCGGCCGACGTTCTGGCGCTGATGGAAGCCGCCGCCGGTAAAGTAAAAGAAAAGTTCGGCGTGACGCTTGAGCCGGAAATAAAGGTTGTGAAATGAACGCAAACAAAAAACGCGCGGCCCATCCGCCGATTAAACCGTCGGCCGGGATTCCGAAACACATTTCAAAAATGAAAATAGCGGTGCTGCTCGGCGGGCCGTCATCGGAAAGAGCCGTGTCGCTCAGAAGCGGAGCGGCGGTGGCCGGAGCGCTAAAAAAACTTGGAGCGACGCCGATAAAAATTCTCGTCGGCCGCGACATTTCGTGGCTCGCGCGGCTGAAACACGCGCGGCCGGATTTCGTATTCATCGCTCTGCACGGAAAATACGGCGAGGACGGCGCGGCGCAGTCGGAACTTGAATCCGCAGGATTCCGATACTGCGGCTCGGGTCCGGCGGCGTCGGCTCTTGCGATGGACAAAGCCGAAACAAAGCGGGTGCTGGAAGCATCGGGCATACGCACACCCGCGGGACAGCTTGCGCGACGAGGAACGAAAATACCCGCGACAACTTTTCCGTGCGTGGTCAAGCCGTCCGACGAGGGTTCCGCGGTGGGAGTGGCCATAGCCCGAAACCGCAGCGAACTCTCAAAAGCCGTTAAAAGCTCGCTCAAATATTCTTCGACGGCTCTGATAGAAAAATACATTCCCGGCGTCGAAATTACCGCCGCCGTGCTGGACGGCAAATGCCTGCCGCTCATAGAGATAGTTCCCAAGGGGAGCTTCTACGATTACCGGTCTAAATATTCCCCGGGGATGTCGGACCACATAGTTCCGGCGCGCATAACGTCCGCTGCGGCGCAAGAAGCGTCCAAGATTGCGGCAAAATCTTTCCGCGCGCTCGGATGCCGGGCATTCGGCCGCGTGGATATGAAAGTGGCGCCGGACGGACGCATTTACGTCTTTGAAGTCAACACCATTCCCGGCCTTACCGCCACATCGCTTTTTCCCGACGCGGCCAGGGCGGCCGGCATATCATTCGAGCGCCTGATAGAACGCATGATAAGAGCTTCTCTTAAAGCCGCCCGCCGGTAAAAGCGCCGGCTGACTCAAAAAAAATCTTTCCCGGATTTTATCGTGAGAAAACCAAGAAAAAGAATTAAGGTCAGATTAAGGAGCGAAGTCCGCAGAAAACGTCTCCGCGCCATAGGTTTGGCCGCGGCCGCATTGACGACGGCGGCGCTCGGCATTATGGGATTCATGGCCGCCAGAAACGGCATAACGGACTATCTGGGCTCCGCGCGGTTCGCGGTGAAAGAAATATCCGTTGAAGGCCTCCGCGGCGTCGACGAAAAAATAATTATGCCCCAACTCGAACCGCTGCGCAAGTCGACCGTCTGGAACGCCGATTACAAAGGCGTCGCAAAGCGGATAATGGAGAAACATCCGCGCGTGAAAAAAGTTTCCTTTCGCAAACGCCCTCCGGCGGCGGTAATCGTTAAAATCACGGAACGCGAAGCCGAGGCAGTCATCAAAAAAAACGGACGGCTCGACGCCGTCGACAAGCACATGGCGCTGTTTGCTCCCACTGACGAAGACCGGGCCGGACTCCCCGAAATACTCGAACCTCCCGACGAGGCCGCGCCGGGCATCGTCGCTTTTCTCGACGCGCTCGGCGATGTCGACGCGGCTTTCAAAAAACGCGTGAAGTCCGTTTCAGTCGATTCCGTCTCAATGCATCTTACCCTCGACGACGACACCGCCGTATTGTGGGGCGCAACGCCGGAAAAACCCTCGTCAAAAAATGCCCTGAAGGCCATATCGGCCAAAATCGCGCGTATAAACCTCATAATGGCCGACGCAAAAAAAAGGTTCGGCGGATGCCTTTATATCGACCTTACTCAATCGCCCGAAACCCTCGAACGCGTGGTTGTAATGCCGCAGGGGAAAAAGATATAATCAAGGCGATAAAAAAATACCGCGGCGACGGTGAAACGGACGCGCGATTAAATTGATCAGGCGGACGTAAGCGTAAGGACGCGGTGAATTTACCGACGGAGAAACGAAATGGCGAAGCAAGACATAGTCGGAAGCGTGGATCTGGGCAGCAACCATGTGGTCTGCGTGGTGGGTCGGCCGTCGGACAACGGCATCATAGAAGTTCTGGGCGCCGGCAGAGTCGAGACGAAGGGCATAAAAAATGGCGTGGTAGTGGACGTCAAAGAGGCCTCGGAAGCCATAGAGGCCGCCGTGAGATCGGCGGAAGAGTCCTCTGATCAGGTATTAAAACATCTCTACGTCGCGCTGAGGGGATCTCACCTTGAATCTCACAACAGCCGCGGAACCGTGGCCATATCCCGCACCGACAAGGAAATCACCGAGGAAGACGTCGACGCCGCAGTTGAAACCGCCAAGAGAAACATCCGTATTTCCGCCGACAGAGAAATAATTCATTCGATACCGCAGGGCTTCACCGTAAACTCTCAGACGGGAATTCTCAATCCCGTCGGAATGGACGGCAGCCACCTTGAAGTGGAAATTCACGTCATCACCGCATCCTGCGACCATCTCAACAACATTCAAAAAGCCATAGCCAGAGCCGGCTTCGACGTAGTCGAGTTCATTTATGGAGTACTGTCGCTGGGCGAGTGTGTCGTAACTCAGGAAGAAAAAGATCTCGGCTGCATACTTGTGGATATAGGCGGATTATCGACGGGTATAGTGCTCTACCAGAACGGCGGAATACAGACCTCAAGCGAAATCGAGGTCGGCTCCGACAACATCACAAAAGACCTCGCGCATTTCCTGAAAACAAAAGCCAAAACCGCCGCGGAGATAAAAGAAAAATACGGCGTCGCCATGAAAAAACTCATGAAAGCCGACGAGGCGTCGCAAAAAATCTCCTACACCGGCATAGACGATAAAACACCCCGCGAAATAAAACGTCAGGAAATAATCCCGCCCATAGAATCCCGTCTCGACCAGATAGTGACTTTCATGGCCGACTCCGTGGCCAAGGTCGGTTATTCGCAGGAACTTTTCGCCGCGGGAGTGATACTGGCCGGAGGCGGCTCGCGCTTAAAACGTATCGACGAGGCCTTTCAGGAATGGCTTAAACTCTCGGCGCGCGTAGGCATAGTCACCGACGTGGAAGGCGAAGCCGACGTAGTCGGCAATCCGTCTTATCACACCGCCATAAGCATGCTGAAATATCACTTCGGCGATACGCGTTCCGCCAAACCCAGGCGCGGCGGCGGCAAGGGGATGTGGCAATCCGTATCCAAATGGTGGGAAGAGGCATTCTAAATGATCGGCAATAATAACGACGACGGCATCAGACGCGGCAGACCCGAATTCTCCGAAAGTCCCGCGGTAATAAAAGTGATCGGCATCGGCGGCGCCGGCGGCAATGCCGTCAACCGCATGATAAACTGCGGACTCTCAGGGGTGGAATTCATTGCGATGAACACCGACGTGCAAGTGCTCCGGTCGTCGCTGGCGGGCACGCGGATACAACTCGGCAAGGAGTTGCTCGCCGGTCTCGGAGCGGGAGGAAGCCCCGAAAAAGGACGTCTGGCCGCCGAGGAATCCAAAGACCGCATAAGAGAAGTCGTGACCGGCGCCGATATGTTATTTATAACAGCCGGCATGGGCGGAGGCACCGGCACCGGAGGCGCTCCGATAGTCGCCGAAATTGCGCGCTCTATGGGCATACTTACCGTCGGAGTGGTCACCACGCCGTTCGAGTACGAACTGCAAATAAGAAGAAAACAGGCGAATCAGGGCATAGATGAACTCAAAAAACACGTCGACACTCTCGTTACAATACCCAACGACAAAATATTCGTGGTCATTGACGAACGAACCACTCATCTGGAGCAGGCGCTCGTCATTATCGACGACGTACTCAGACAGGCGGTGCAGGCAATCTCGGAGATCATAGTGAAACCCGGCATCATGAACCGCGACTTCAACGACGTCAAAGCCATCTTAAAAGACGCCGGCGAGGCGCATATAGGAATGGGCGAAGCGTCCGGCGAGGACAGAGCCAGAACCGCCGCAAGAAAGGCCACGGAAAATCCTCTGCTTGAAAATGTCTCGATAGCCGGCGCCAGGAAGATACTCGTCAACATTACGGCATCGGCAAAACTTATGACCAACGAAGTGCGTGAAATCATGGAATTGATCAGGGACGCGGTATCGCCCGAAGCCGATTTTGCGTACGGCACCGTAAGGGACGACGACATGGAGGATCGCCTGAAAGTTACCGTCGTGGCTTCCGGACTTCCGCCCGCGCCCAAAACTCTCAGGAAAACTCCGGCGCAATCGAAAACGCTTCCGGAACATCCGTCGAAACCGCCGGAAAAAAGTCACGGCAACGTGGAGATTCCGGCTTATCTCAGCTGGAAAAAACAATTCAAATAATCGCGACGGAAAATAACGGCGGGGAGAACCCAGATGCAATTCGCGGAACTGCTTAAGAAAATGACGGAGACGGGGGCATCGGACCTTCATATAAGATCCGACTCGGCTCCGGCGCTGCGCGTGGACGGAGTGATCGCAAAAATCGAAGGAGCGACGCATACCGCCGCGGAGGTCGAAAAGATGGTCGGCGAGCTGCTCGACGACAGAAACCGCGCCATGCTCAAAGATCATTTTCAATGCGATATGGCGGTATCCATGGAAGACGGCTCGCGTTTCCGCCTCAACGTGTACCGGCAGAGGGGGCTGTTGAACATCGCCGTGCGCGCCATCCCCGTGTCGGTGCCGTCGCTGGCCGACACGAAACTGCCGGCTTCAATCGCCAAAATCGCCGAAAACAGACGCGGACTGGTTTTGGTCACCGGCACCACGGGCTGCGGAAAATCGACCACCCTGGCCGCAATCATCAACCACATCAACGAAAACAGGGCGGCGCATATAATTACCGTCGAAGACCCGATCGAATTTATCCACAAAGATAAAAAATCCATTATCACTCAGCGCGAGATCGGCCTGGACACCGTAAACTACGCGGAGGCCCTCAAGCACGTCGTCCGCGAGGACCCCGACGTAATTCTGATAGGGGAAATGCGCGACATTGAAACCATGGCCACCGCGCTTACGGCGGCGCAAACAGGACATCTTGTGCTGTCCACCGTGCACACCATCGACGCAATGCAGACGATAACCCGCATAATCGACATGTTCCCGCCGCACCAGCAAAACCAGATACGGTTGCAGCTCTCCGACACGCTCAAAGCGGTAATATCGCAGCGACTGGCGCCGAACGCCTCCGGCAAAGGACGTTTGCCCGTGGCCGAAATACTGGTCGTCACGGGCCTTGTCAAAAAGTTTATAGCCGAAAACAACAACGTCGAGATAATAAGCGCCATGAAACAGGGGCAGTATTACGGAATGCAAAGTTTCAATCAGGCGCTGCTGGCTCTCGTCAAAAACAAAGAAATAAACCTGCAGGACGCGCTGGAAATTGCCACCAATCCCGAAGAACTTATGCTTTCCATAAGGGGCATAGAATCGTCTACGGCCTCCGCGTCCAACATTCTGGAAAGATTCTGATGTCCGCCTGGCGGCGCGACGGCGACCGGCTCATTGAAACCGGCTTTGCGGAAATCGGCGCGGACGCCGCCTTCACTCTGGCGGGCCTCGGCGATATGAGCGACGCGGCCGCAAGGCGGAAGGCCTTCGGCGACGAGCGTCCGGCGATTTGCTCTCAGACGCACGGAACCGCTATTGTCGAAGCGGCGGCCACCGACGCGGGCCGCGAATTCGCCGCCGCCGACGGCCTGGCGGTTTCAGGCGAAGATTCTCCGGCGATAGTCATACGCACAGCCGACTGCGCCGCGGTGTATCTGTTTGGCGCATCCGAAGAAAGAGCCGTTCTCGTACACGCCGGACGGAAAGGCGCGGCGGCGGGTATAGTCGAAAAAGCCGCGTCGCTGTTTAAAAATCCGTCGTCAATCCGTGCCGCCGTAGGACCTCACATAGGCGCCTGCTGCTACGAAGTCGGCGGGGATGTCGGCGGCGAGTTCGGACAATTCTTCGACGGCAAAAAACTGGATCTGGGCGGTTTCATAATGTCCCGCCTGAAAGCATCCGGAGTTCCGGCGGCCAATATATCGCCGGCGAACATTTGCACATGCTGCGGCGGAGGCGACTATTTTTCTTACCGCCGTCAGGGAAAAGCGGCGGGAAGACACGCGGCTTTTCTGAAGATGTCCGCAATAACAGGCAAACGACGGGAGCCAGACAAATGAGCATTATTAAGATAGCGCCTTTGAGAAAAAAAATCGACGGCGTGGACGAAAAAATCATCGCGCTGCTGGTCGAGAGGGGAAAACTCGCCGCGGAAATAGGCCGGATAAAGAAATCCCGCGACGCGGAATACTATGTGCCGTCGCGCGAAAAAGAAGTGCTTATGAAACTTCGCGACAGAAACGTAAAGCCGTTCACCCGCGAGTCGCTTGAAAATATTTTCAGGGAAATCCTCAACGCCACACGCTCCGTCGAAAAAAAACTTTCCGTGTCGTACTTCGGCCCCGAGGCGACGTTCACTCATCAGGCGGCGCTCAAGAGCTTCGGCGTAAATGCCGTCTACATAGCGGCCGATACGATATCGGGGGTCTTCGAGGAAGTCGAAAAATCCCGCGCCGACTACGGCGTTGTCCCCGTGGAAAACACGTCGGAGGGGATGGTAAATCACACTCTTGACATGTTCTTCGACTCGGACCTTAAAATAGCCGCGGAAATCAATCTGCCCATAGAACACTGCCTACTTTCCAAATCGTCCTCTATAGGTTCAATCAAGGTCGTGTATTCGCATCATCAGGCGCTAGCGCAGACGCGCAACTGGCTCTCAAGGCATCTCGGCGGCGCGCGCGTAGTCGAAACACTCTCGACGGCTCACGCCGCAAAAATAGCCGCCGGCAAATCTTCCGCGGCTGCCGTAGCCGGCTCGGCGGCCGCAAAGATGTACGGGCTGAATATCCTTGCAAAAGGCATAGAGGATTCCAGGACAAACTACACGCGCTTTCTGATAATAGGCCGCGGGATGTCATCGCCGTCGGGCAGCGACAAGACATCGGTGATGATTTCCATAAAAGACCGCGTCGGCGCGCTCAACGATATTTTGCTGGCCTTCAAAAGACACGGCATCAATCTCACGAAAATAGAGTCGAGACCGAGCAAAAAAAAAGCGTGGGATTATGTCTTCTTCATAGATTTTCTCGGACATATCAACGACTCAAAAGTCAAAAAGGCGCTGACCGCCGTCGACAGAAGCGCGCGCTCGGTAAAGATTCTGGGCTCTTACCCGCGCGCCGAATAACGCCATCCGGAACTCATTATGAAACTAAAAAAACTTGTGCGCAAAGCTGTAAAAAACTTCGCTCCGTACGTGGCGGGGCGCGACCTTGAGTCGGTAAAAAAAGAATACGGAATCAAATCCGTAATAAAACTCGCGTCCAACGAAAACCCTCTGGGCGCGGGCCGCGCGGCGGTTGAAGCCGTAAGAAAAGCCGCAGCCGGCATATTCCGCTATCCGGACAGCGATTCCTCCGCGCTCCGTGCGGAGGCGGGCAAAAAATTGGGCATCGCCCCCGAAAATATTGTCGCGGGAGCCGGCTCCGACGAACTTATCGAAATAATAGCCAAAACTTATTTTAGCCCGGGCGACGAGATAGTAGTTTCCAAACACGCTTTCATCAGATATAAAATGGCGGCGGAACTTATGTCGGCGCGCACCGTCGAAGTGAGTGTTTCCGGCCTGAGTCACGACCTTGAAGCGATGGCGCGCGCAGTCACTTCCCGCACAAAAGCGGTTTTTATAGCCAACCCGAACAATCCGACCGGCACATACAATACGGCGCTTGAGTTAGAACGGTTTCTAAAAAATCTCGCGCGGCGAAAACTTGAACCGCTGACAATCGTGGACGAGGCATATTTTGAGTACGCCAGAGAATTCCCGGACTATCCGGATTCGTCAAGATATATCGCGCGGCATCCGAACATTGTCGTATTGAGAACTTTTTCCAAGATTCACGGACTTGCCGGATTGCGTCTCGGACTTGCCCTCTGCTCAAAAGAAGTCGCCGCGGAACTCAATCGCGTGCGCCCGCCTTTTAACGTGTCAACCACGGCGCAGGCGGCGGGCATTGCCGCCCTGTCCGACGACAAACACGTGACCGCGTCGCTTACCGCGCTTAAATCGGGGCGGGATTTTATTTACCGCGAACTGAAGAACGCGGGCATTGGTTTCCTCAGAACTGCGGGCAACTTTATACTCGTTGAAGCCGGCAAGCTCTCCGGCGCCGAGATATTTCGCCGGATGATTGCCAAAGGCGTAATAGTCAGGGCAATGGACGAATACGGGCTGCCCGAACATTTCCGCGTTACCGTGGGACTGCCGTCGGAAAACAAGATTTTCGTCGAAGAATTAAAAAAAATAATGAAAAAAGGAGAGCGCGGGCCGCGCAAACGCCAAAAGCGGGCGCGGCAGGGCTTAAAACAACAATGATCATCACACTGAAAAACGGCGCGGCGAAAAAAGACGTCGACGCCGTGGTAAAAAAAATCAAGTCGCTGGGATACACTCCGCACGTGTCGCGCGGAGTAGACAAAACCATCATCGGAATGATAGGCGAAAGGGCGGAAAAATACCGCGAGGCCTTCGAGGCGATGGAGGTCGTAGACCACATAAGCGAAATCGAGAAACCCTACAAACTGGCGTCGAGGGAATTCAAAAAAGAGAATACCGTCATAAAAATAGACGGCGTGGAAATAGGCGGCAACAAAATCGTAGTCATAGCCGGTCCGTGCGCCATCGAGAAAAAAGATATTCTCGTGGAGATCGCCCGTCTTATAAAATCCTGCGGAGCCAAAGGAATAAGAGGCGGAGCGTTTAAGCCCAGGACGTCGCCGTACGCGTTTCAGGGACTCGGCGAGGCGGGATTAAAACTTCTTGCCGAAGCAAAAAAAGCGTCGGGTCTCATTACCGTCACGGAAGTAATGAACATAACGCAGATTGCTCCGGTCGTCAAATACGCCGACGTAATACAGATAGGCGCCAGAAACATACAGAACTACGACTTGCTGAAAGCCGTGGGAAAAACGCGCAAACCGGTTCTTCTCAAGCGCGGAATGGCCACGACGGTAAAAGAGCTCCTGCTTTCGGCGGAATACATAATGTCGGGCGGCAACCACAAGGTAATTCTCTGCGAGCGCGGAATCCGCACGTTCGAGGACTCAACGCGCTTTACTCTGGATTTGAACGCCGTGCCGGTCTTAAAGAAACTCTCGCATCTGCCGGTTTTCGTCGATCCTTCGCACGGAATAGGCATAAGAGAACATGTCGGGGCAATGGCAAAAGCGGCCGTAGCCGCCGGAGCCGACGGCATTCTCATAGAAGTCCACCCGAAACCGGAAGAGGCGCTCTCCGACGGTCCGCAGTCGCTGCTGCCCCATCAATTTGAAAAACTCATGTCGGAGCTCAAACTCGTGGCCGCCGCCGTGGGAAGGCAGATATAAACTTTATGAAAATCGCCGTAATAGGCGCCGGACTCATAGGCGGATCCATAGGAATGGCTCTGCGCCCCTTGAAAATCGGCGGTAAAAAAATCCGTGTGACGGGCGTAGGCCGAAACCGCGCGCGGCTCGAACTCGCCCGCCGCCTCGGAGCCGTCGACGAATACTCCCTCGACGCAAGAGCCGGCGTAAAAGACGCCGATGTCGTTTTCATCTGCCTGCCCGTGGATATGATAGCCAAAACCGCGCTCGCCGTGGCGCCCTTCTGCAAGCGCGGAGCGGTGATAACCGATGTCGGAAGCGTAAAAAAAATCATTGTCGATGCCGTCGACAAGCGCGCCAAAACACTCCGCGAAGCCGGCGTGTTTTTCGTGGGCGCGCATCCGATAGCCGGAGCCGAAAAAACGTCGGTGCGAAACGCGCGGCGCGATATGTTCGCCGGAGCGACGGCTGTCGTTGCGCCGGGAAAAACATCCGGAAGCAAAGCCGTCCGCCTTGTCGAAAAACTCTGGAAAGCCGCGGGCGCCAAAGTCGCGCGGCTGTCGCCGTCGGCGCACGACGCCAAACTCGCCCGCACAAGCCATCTGCCGCACGCGGTGGCCTACGCCCTTGCGAACTCCGTCGGATACGGCGACCTCAGGTTCGCCGGCGCGGGCTTTGCGGATTCCACGCGCATCGCTTCATCTGCGCCCGATTTATGGGCGCAGATAATACTTTCCAATAAAAAAGAAACTCTTAAGGCGGTTCGGGTTTTCGCCGGAGAACTCTCGAAAATCGCCCGCGCGAAGTCCAAACCCGCGCTGGCGCGAATCTTTGCATCCGCCAAGAAAAAAAGAGATTCTCTCGACGGAGTTTCAGGCAAGTGAATCGTATATCCGGCAGGATTGAAGTCGCGGCCGACAAGTCCGTCTCCCACAGGGCGCTGATGATTTCGTCCATAGCCCGCGGAAAAACCCTCGTAAAAAATTTCCTCCGCTCGGACGACTGTCTTTCTACAATGGCCGCCATGCGCGCCCTCGGCGTGTCCATAGACGACCGCGGAACCGAAGTCCTCATCGACGGACGGGGGACGGCGTTAACGCCGCCGGCGGGCGATATCTATGCCGGCAATTCCGGCACCACAGCGCGCCTGCTGGCCGGAATACTGGCCGGACAAAACTTCAAAACTATTATAACCGGCGACGCGTCGCTGTCGTCGCGGCCGATGGGCAGAATCGAGCGGCCGCTTAATGCGATGGGCGCGGCCGTAAAAACCACGGGCGGAAAGCTGCCCGTCGAAATCAAAGGCGGCAAACTGCGCGCCGCTGAATACTCGTCGGACATCGCCTCCGCCCAGGTGAAGTCCTGCGTATTGCTGGCCGGACTTTACGCCAACGGCTTGACGACTTTCCGCGAGCCCCGCAAATCCCGCGACCACACCGAACGAATGCTGACTGACTTCGGCGTCGACATCAGAACGTCCGACGGCGGCGCCGCCGGCTGCTCCGTCACCGTTAAAGGCCCGTCGGGGCTGGCTTCGCCGGAGACCATTGAAGTGCCCGGCGACATATCTTCGGCGGCTTTTTTTATGACGGCGGCGTCCATACTTCCCGGTTCAAATATAACGATAACGGGCGTCGGCGTAAATCCCACGCGAACCGGCGTCATCGACGTCCTCCGCCGCATGGGCGCCGATATTACCGTGGACAATCCACGCAACGCCGGCGGCGAGCCGGTCGCCGACATCACCGTGAAATATGCCGGCCTTAGGGGCGTCGACATCGCGGAAGCCGAAATTCCTCTTTTAATCGACGAACTTCCCATTATCGCCGTCGCCGCGTGCCTGGCCGACGGCCCCACGACGGTGACCGGCGCCGCCGAACTCCGCGTAAAAGAAACCGACAGAATCAAATCCGTCGTCGGCGAACTCTCGAAAATGGGCGCGCGCATAAACGAACTGCCCGACGGCTTCCGCGTCGAAGGCCCGTCGCGCCTGCGCGGCGCGCGGGTGGACTCGCGGGGCGACCACCGCATGGCGATGTCTCTGGCCGTGGCCTCTCTTGCCGCCGAAGGAGAAACCATCGTAACCGGCCCCGAATGCGCCGCGGTTTCTTTCCCGAACTTTTATGAAACGCTCGCGAGGGTGAAATCATGAAAAAGAAAAACGTCATAGCCATCGACGGCCCCGCGGGAGCGGGAAAATCCACCATAGCCAAAATTGTCGCCAAAAAACTCGGGTATCTTTATATCGATACCGGCGCCATGTACCGCGCCGTCACGTGGAAAGCCCTGAAAGAAAAAATCGACCTCGGCGACATAGACGCCGTGGTGGCTCTGACGCGCAAAACCGACATAGGTCTCAAAAATACCGGAGGGGCTTTAAGCGTTTTTGTCGACGGGCGCGACGTCTCCCCTGAAATACGCAAAGAAAGCATATCGCGGCACACCAACGAAATAGCGTCGCTGGGCGGCGTAAGAAACATACTCAGGCAGAAACAACAGGAAATGGGCTCAAAAGGCGGCGTAGTAATGGAAGGCCGCGACATAGGCACCTGCGTATTCCCCGACGCAAAATATAAATTTTATCTCGACGCGTCAATAGAAGAGAGGGCGCGCAGACGCTATAATCAACTCTTAAAAAAAGGGGAAAAAGTCAACCTCGCCAAAATAAAATCGGCGATAGCCGAGCGGGATTACAAAGACAAAAACCGCGGAATAAATCCGTTGAGATGCGCGGAAGACGCCGAGGTTATCGATTCCACCCGCCTGAACTTAAAAGAAGTCGCCAAAGTAATATTCGACTATGTCCGAAACAAAAAAAAACTTAAGTAGCCCGTTCGCGCGAACGACTGCGGTATACCGTGTCGGTTATTTTTTATGCAGAATAATCTTTATTGTTCTGCGCCGCGTAAAAGTGCGGGGAACGGAAAATATCCCTTCGTCGGGCGCGTTCATAGTGGCTCCCAATCACTCAAGCTGGCTCGACCCGCCGCTCGTCGGCGCCGCAAGCCCCGTGCCGTTAAGCTATATGGCCAAAAAAGAATTATTCTCCTCGCCGCTCCTGGGATGGCTTCTGCCGCGCGTAAACGTATTCCCCGTCGACAGAGGCGTTTCCGACATAGGCGCGGTGCGCGCCGCTTTCAGAATCCTCGGAAGCGGCCTGCCCCTGCTGCTTTTTCCGGAAGGCACGAGGGGAAAGAAAAAGACGGCTGCCGCGCCGGCGCCTCAAAAAAAACCGCCGAAACTCGGAGCGGGATACTTTGCCGCGAAATTTCAGGCGCCTGTTATTCCGGTCAGAATTATTAACGCCGGTTATTTCTTTTCATTCAAACCGGTAGAAATAATCTGGGGGAAACCCGTTGCGCCTCCGCCGGCCGGGTCAAAAGACGATTACGCCGCTTACACTCTCGAAATCATAGAAAAAATTTACTCCCTGAGCCCCGGCGGCAACCGATGAAAATCACCATAGCGAAAAACTCCGGTTTCTGCTTCGGCGTCAAGCGCGCCGTCGATATCGTGGAAAAACTCTCGTCGGGACGCGATAAAATCTACACAAACGGACCCATAATACACAATCCGCAGGTCATAAGATCCCTGTCGAGACAAGGTGTCAAAACGCTCAATTCTTCCGACGACGCCCTGCGGCTCAGAGACGGTCTTCTGGTAATAAGAACCCACGGGATGAAGAAGGACTTTCCCGAAGCGGTTTCAAAAAAAGTCAGGGTCATAGACGCCACCTGCCCTTTCGTCGGGAGAGCTCAGCGAATCGTAAAAAAACTCTCAGCCGAAGGCCGCAAGGTGATAATACTCGGCGACGCGCATCACCCCGAAGTGGAAGGTCTGGTATCCTACGCCGAGGATGCCGCTGTCATCAAAACTCCGCGCGAGGCATCCAAACTCGATTTGCGCGGGCGCATAGGATTTCTGAGCCAGACAACGCAATCCGTGGGAGATTTCGCGGCTATTTCGCGCTACATAAAAAAACGCAACGCCGAGGCCATGATATTCGACACCATCTGCCGCACGACATCGCTGCGACAGAGCGAGGTTGAAAAATTAGCCCGAAAATCTGATATAATGGTGGTGGTCGGAGGGAAGAATTCCGCCAACACAAAACGACTTGCGGCCATATCCCGCAAACACACGGTAACCTACCACATAGAAACATCGCGCGAACTCAAAAAATCATGGTTCGTCGGAAAAAAACTTTCCGTCGGTATAGCCGCGGGAGCGTCCACGCCTGACAGAATAACCAGAGAAGTCGCCGGGCGCATAAAAAAAATAAGCGCCGGCCGATAAACCATAAGTATAATAACTCACAGGAGCCAGAAGATCATGGAAGACACTAAAAAGAAAATCCAGGAAACCGTCGAAGAGACGGACGACATCACTATGGAGGAACTCTTAAGGGAATCCGACATAGCGCATCTTACGCCCGGACAGATAGTCGAAGGCGTCTTCGTGCGCAAATCACCGGAGGGATACCTTTTCGACATAGGCCATAAACGCGAAGCCGTGGTTTCGGGCAATGAAGTCATTCCGCAGGAAATTCTTTCCGCGCCACTGAAACTCAAGGTTGTCCACCCTTATTCGGCGGCGCACGGCGGCAATCCGCTTCTCTCATGGGCGGACGTTTTCCGCAAAGAGGCCTCGCTTAACCTTAAAAACTCTTTCGAGTCGAAAACACCCGTCGAAGGCGCGATACTGCGCGCGACTAAGGGCGGTTATATGGTCGATTTGGGCGGCGGCGCCGAGGCGTTCATGCCCGGAGCCCACGCGCTCAGAAAGAACGACAAGCCGTCGGGACGAAAGTTCAGCTGTCTGATAATAGAGATGAAAGGCGGCAACATTGTCGTGTCCGAGCGTCTGGCGGCCGACATTGTAAGAGAAAAAGCGGCGGGGGCAATATTCTCGAAGTACGCCGTCGGAGACGAAGTCGACGGGACAGTCGTATCGCTTGCCAAATTCGGGGCGTTCGTCGACATAGGCGGCATAGACGCGCTCGTGCACGTCAGCGACATAAGCTGGGGCGGCGTGGGCAAGATGGACGAACACATAAAGGTCGGCCAAAAAGTCAGCGCGAAAATTCTTTCGATGGACGCGGCCGCAAAAAAGATATCGCTGGGCATAAAGCAAATGAGCGGCGACCCGTGGAAAAAAGTCGGGGAAAAATATTCCGTCGGCTCAACGGTGGACTGCGTCACCGGAAATACCACTAAATTCGGAGTGTTCTGCGCCATCGAGCCCGGAGTGGACGGTCTTCTGCACATTTCGGAAGTCGATTGGCAGAATCCCAATCCCGACCTGGCCAAACTGTTTCCCAAAGGTTCCGGGATAAAATCCAAAATAATATCTATCGACGCGGCCAAGAATAAAATATCTCTTTCCCTGCGGCGTCTCTCGCCGAGTCCGTGGGAAAAAGCCGCCGAAGGCATTAAAGCCGGCAACGAGGTTTCCGGAATCGTGATGAGAGTGACGCCTTTCGGCGCCGTCGTAAAAGTGGGGGACGCGCTGGAAGGCACGTTGCACGTAAAAAATCTGGACTGGTTCAAAAAAGTGTCGAACCCCGCCACGATGCTCAAAACTGGACAGGAAATAAAACTTCGCGTGCTGGAATTCGACCCGCAGCAGCAGCGGCTGGAACTGTCGCTGAAACATTTGCGCGGAAATCCGTTCGAAAAATACAAGAAAAAAACAGTGCTGGACTGCACGGCAATAACGGTGATGCCCGCGGGAGTGGTTGTTGAAATAGAGCCCGGAGTGGAGGGCTTTGTGCCCAGAAACGAGATAACCCGCAAAAAAGGCGACGAAGTGTCGGAACTTATAAAACCCGGCGACAAACTGCGCGGGGTAGTCATGGAGAGCGACGCCACGAGACGCAGGATAGAAATATCCGTCAGAAAATTTGAAATCGAACAGGAGAAAAAACTTCTGGCGAAATATTCCGCCAAAAGACCGGGCCCGTCCCTGAACGACTTGCTGGACGAAATTTGATCGCAAATCCGGAGCTTTCATGTCAAAAAAATATAACAAACAAAAAACAGCCGGACACAAAACGCTGCCGCAACCGGCGGCGCCGGCCATTTCCCGCATAGGCAAAAAAACCATTTTGGCCGGCGCGGGGGCGCTTGTAGCCGGTTTTATAATCCTTGCGCTGGCGGACCCGTCCGGACAAAATACGGCGGCGCGACTGGCGCCGTTCATAATTATAGGCGCCTACGCCGCCATAGGCGTGGGCATAGTCCTGCCCGATCCCGATAAAACCGCAAGCCGTTTCGATGCGCCGGATTCAGGTTCGTCGGACGGAAAATCTCCCGAAAGCGACAAACACGCCGTTCAATGAACTCTCTTTCCATTCTTGCGGCCGTTCTGGCGGCCTTCGCGGTCGCCTATGTTTTTCGAGGACGGTTCCTTGAAAAACAGTTCGACGTCAACGATTCCAATCCCACTCCCGCCGCGTCCCGCGCCGACGGCTGCGACTTTGTCGCCGCAAAAAATCCGTTTATACTGTTCGGCCGTCATTTCTGGTCCATAGCGGGCGCCGGTCCCGTAATATATCCAACCGCCGGCGTGATTATAGTGTCCGGAGCGCCGGCATTTTCCGGCGAAGAGAAAAAAATATGATAAAAAACGAATGGCACCGTCTTAGCGTCGAGAAAACGTTTGAAGCGCTGGCCTCCGGACGATCGGGACTTACGTCGGAAGCCGCGGCGGAAAGATTGGGAAAATACGGGCCCAACGCCATAGAATCGAAAAAGACGCAAAGCCCCATGGTGATGTTTCTGGGTCAATTCAAAAGCCCTCTGATATACATACTTATTTTCGCGGCGGCCATATCTTTCGTCGTTGGCAAAATATCGTCCGGCGCGGTCATTCTCGTAGTGCTTATGGCCAACGCAACCATGGGGTACGCCCAGGAAAGCCGCGCGAAGTCGTCGATGGCGCGGCTAAAAGAACTTTCCGCGCCCAAGGCAAAAGTCGTCCGCGACGGCTCGGAAACGGAAATACCGACCGGGGAATTGGCGCCCGGAGACATCATACTCCTTGAATCCGGCACGAAAATCCCGGCCGACGCAAGGGTCACGGAAGCCGTAAGAATGCAGGTCGACGAAGCCGCGTTCACCGGCGAGTCGCACTCCGTGTATAAAATCGAGGAAGCCATCGACGAGAACGCCGTCGTGGCGGATCGTCGCAACATGGTTTTTGCCGGAACGGTCGTCGTGTCAGGCCGCGGCCGCGCCGTGGTGACGTCGACGGGAATGCAAACCGAAATAGGCGCCATGGCCAAAATGATACAGGAAGCGCCTCAGCCCAAAACTCCCATTCAGAGACGGCTTGAAAAATTCGGACGCTTCCTTATAATACTCGTTTCGGCTCAGGCCGCCGCGGCTTTTCTGATAGGATTTTTTGTGCGCGGAATGAGTTTTATCGACATATTCTTCGTGGTGCTCGCACAGATGGTATCATCCATCCCGGAAGGCCTCCCTGTGGCCGTTACCGTGGCGCTGGCCGTGGGAATGCAGAGAATGGCTTCGCGCAAGGCCTACGTGCGCAAGCTTGCCGCCGTCGAAGGACTCGGAAGCGCGACAGTAATATGTTCCGATAAAACGGGAACATTGACAAAAAACGAGATGACTTCCCGCAAAGCGATGACGTTCGACGACACATTTGAAATATCCGGCGTCGGCTACTCGCCCGAAGGCCGCATAAGCAAAGCCGGCGGCGGCGAAGGCGACCCGCTCTCCGGAGATAAAACGCCCGACTTCCGACGACTCGTGACATCGGCGGCGCTGTGCAACAACGCGGCGCTCTACATCCCGCAAAACGGCGGCAAACCCGACGTTTCCGGCGATCCCACCGAAATAGCATATCTGGCGCTTGCCGCCAAGGCCGGAACGGACCTCAAAAAACTATCGGCCGATTATCCCCGTCTCGACGAAGTTCCGTTTGAGCCGCAGTTGCAGATAATGGCCGTGCGCAACGTCTCGCCCGACGGCAAAAGAATCGTTTTCGTAAAAGGCGCGCCGGAGAAAGTCCTGGCCATGTGCGCCGGCTACATAGCCGCCGACGGCTCCGTTAAGCCCGCGGGGCAGGCCGAGCGCGACAAAGTATTCGCCGACTGCGACAACCTGGCGCGCGAAGCGCTCAGAGTTCTGGCATTCGCGTATTTTTATGAGAACACCGGCGACGGCGCGGCGCGGCAAGCCCCTCTGGAAATCGACGAACTCGACGGCAAACTGATATACGCCGGAGTAATAGGCAACATAGACCCTCCGCGCGAGGAAGTAAAAGCGGCCATAGAAATATGCAGGATCGCCGGAATACGCACCATAATGGTGACGGGCGACCATCTTAAAACCGCCGAAGCCATAGCGAAATATCTCGGGATAGCGTCAAGCGATAACGCGGGAATTTCCGGCGGAGAGCTTGAAAAAATGAGCGAGACCGAAATCGCCGAAGCCGTCCGTGTCCGAACGGTCTTCGCCAGAATAGAACCGCGCCACAAGTATATGATTGTCCGGGCTCTGCAAAAACAGGGTGAAGTCGTGGCCATGACCGGCGACGGCATCAACGACGCGCCCGCGCTGGCCGCCGCCGATATCGGCGTGGCCATGGGAATTACCGGAACGGACGTCGCCAAGGAAGCCGCCGGGATAGTCGTAGCCGACGATAATTTCGCCACCATAGCCAACGCCGTGGAAGAAGGCCGGGGCATCGCCGCCAATATAAGAAAAACCGTGCTGTATCTTCTGTGTTCCAGCAACACGGAAATTCTGGTGCTTCTGACCGCTCTGGTGGCGGGGCTCCAATTGCCGCTCATCCCCATAATGATACTCTGGGTAAACCTCGTCACCGACGGAGGAATGACAATACCGCTTACCATGGAACCGCGGGAAAATGTAATGGACAGGCCGCCGGAAAAAAGAGAAGCGCCTCTGGTGACTCCTCGGATGATGCATTTTCTTCTCTACCGCGTGCCGCTGATGGCCGGCGGGCTGATAACCCTTTTCGTCTACGAATTATCGACTACCGGCTCTCTGGCGTACGCCCGCACGGCCGTGTTCACGGCTCTGGTAATCACACAATGGTTCAATGGCATAAGCACCCGCTCGTTTGATAAATCGGTTTTCCAAATGAATTGGTCGACGAACAAGTACATAATCGCCGGACTCGGAATAGGTTTGTCTCTGCATTTATGTCTCATATACGTTCCCTTCCTGCGGAGCATATTCATGACGGTGCCGCTTAAAGCCGCCGATTGGATGCGTATAGTCACGGGCGCCAGCGTCATACTCTGGGCGGAAGAACTAAGAAAATATTTTTCAAGACGCGCAGCCGCGGCTGCCACAAACATAAAATAAACCAAAGAAAAGGAGCAACACCGATGCAAACGAAAAACGCCGAGTTCATAGCCAAATATTACGGCGACGCAAAAATCAGGGAACTTATTTTCTCTCAGGCGGCGAAGTACGGACACACCATAGGATGGGGCAAAGCGCTCGCCGAGCGCGGATGGACACTGCCGGCCAGAGAAGTGCCCGCCGCTCAAACGGCCGAACTTCTCGACGATAAACTCGACATATTCTTTCCCATAAGGGTTAAGGACGACTCGGAATTAATAATCATCTGGGATATTGAATATTTCAACAACACGGATCCGGGATGGCTGTTCGACCGCAAAAACCAGAAAACGGTTTTCTCCTGGATGGAACCCGCATTTCTGATACTGGAAAACATACTTGATTCCTACGGCATAAAATACGCCGTGGACGTGACAATGTCAGGGATCCACGTGTGGTCGCGCGTCCGCGCGGATTCCGCGGGTTTCAGGGCGCTTGCCGCCGAGGGCACCGTGCTTCCGTCGCTGGAAGCCAAACAAAAGGAAATCGTCCCGACCGACCCCAAAAGACGAACGCCCGTGTCTCCTGAACTCGGAGCGGCATATAACGCCGCGGGAAAAGTGCTGGAGTTTTTCACGCACGAACTGATGAGACGCAACCTCAGGGAAAATCCCGTCAAGATTCCGGTTACTATATCGGACACGCCCCAGTTCGGCGAAAATTTCCCGTATTCCGGCATTTCCTCGGATCTTACGCAGTACGCTCATCCCATATTCATGCGCTGCATAAGAGCGTTCTGCTCCGTCCACCAGAAATCCGTTTACAGAGGATTTGAAGATCTCGGACCCGCCGTGGACATCATCAAAACCGGAGGAATAACCTATCGACAGGCGGCCGACATGATGTGGAACCTTGACGAGGTGTTAAAATTCTATCACGACAACTTCTCAAAAAGGACGATAGAAATCCCCGACTCGTCCGACGGATGGAAAACCGCCGCCGAGGCGTACTCAAAAAGCGAACTCAAAGACAGACATCTCGAATGGGAAAACGCGGCGGCGCACGATTACGTGCCCGGGCATAAACGCGGTCTTTACTATAATTTCTTCGACAGACGCTCGGCAAATCCCGCGCTTCTGACTCCGGTGAACCTTCAGACGCTGGCGGAGGAATTCGGGGACGACGGCATCGGCGAGGCGAAAAAAATATTCGGGGACATCGCCGCCTGCTACGCCGACAACACGCTGGGATGGTACGACACCCAAAAAATGACGGGGATCGACTGGACAAAATACGACCCCGAGACGGCCGCCGATTTCTGGGGCAGAATTTACTGGTCATTAAACAAGCTCGGACTGGGACGCGGAAACAGCAAAAACAGCAGGGAGGTCGCGTGAGCGAAGGTTTCGCCGGACTCGTCCGGAGACGATTCAGCGTAAGAAAATATCAGGAACGCCCCGTCGAAAAAGCAAAAATCGAGGCGTGCCTTGAAGCCGCGCGGCTGGCGCCGTCCGCCTGTAATTCGCAGCCGTGGAAATTTATAGTCGTCGAAGATCCCGTCGTCAAAAAAGAACTCTGCGACAATATATTTTCCGGCGCCTATTCGATGAACGCTTTCGCGGGGAAGGCGCCCGTGATTGTGGCGGTGGTTTCAGAATCAAGCTCATTCGCAGCGGCGGTCGGCGCGCTGCTGCGCGACACCAGATATTATCTCATCGACATCGGCATTGCCGCCGAACATTTCGCCCTGCAGGCGGCCGAGCTGGGACTCGGCACCTGCTGGATAGGATGGTTCGACGAAAAATCGGCCAAGCGCGTATTGAAGGTGCCCTCCTCAAAAAGGATCGACGTGGTTCTGGCTCTGGGCTACCCCGACAGAGAACCGCCGGACACCAAAAGAAGGATGCCTTTGGGCAAAATGTCGTCGTACAACTCATACAAATCCGGCGACGGGGAATGACAATGGCGCCAAAAGGCAAATCCGGCTTGCGGCCTTTATCGGACGAGCCGCTCTGGTACAAAGACGCCGTAATATACGAACTCCACGTCAAAACATTCCGCGACTCGAACTCCGACGGCATAGGCGACTTCAGGGGGCTGGCCTCAAAACTCGACTATCTGGCCGACCTGGGCGTAACGGCCGTCTGGCTGCTGCCGTTTTATCCGTCGCCGCTTCGCGACGACGGCTACGACATAGCGGATTACTTCGGGGTGCATCCGTCTTACGGAACGGCGGGGGATTTCAAAAAATTTCTCGACGAAGCCCACGAACGCGGCATCCGCGTAATAACCGAACTTGTCATCAATCACACGTCGGACAAACATCCGTGGTTCGAGCGGGCGCGCCGCTCAAAACCCGGCAGCGCTCACCGCGATTATTACGTCTGGAGCGATACTCCCGAAAAATACCGCGACGCGCGGATAATATTCAAGGATTTTGAAACGTCGAACTGGGCGTGGGATTCCACGGCGCAATCCTATTACTGGCACCGATTCTATTGGCATCAACCCGACCTCAATTACGACAATCCCCGCGTCCGCGAAGAAATTTTCCGCGCGCTGGATTACTGGTTCGATATGGGCGTCGACGGAATGCGTCTGGACGCCATACCTTATATTTTTGAAAGGGAAGGCACGAATTGCGAAAATCTTCCCGAGACCTGCGAATTTCTCAAAACTCTCCGCGCACACGTCGATTCCCGACATAAAAATAAAATGCTTCTGGCCGAAGCCAACCAGTGGCCCGAAGACGCCGTGCGTTATTTCGGCGACGGCGACGCCTGCCATATGGCTTTCCACTTTCCCTTGATGCCGCGCATATTTATGGCGATATGGCAGGAAGACCGGTTTCCCGTAACCGACATAATCGAGCAAACCCCGCCGATTCCCGACGCGGCGCAGTGGGCGCTTTTCCTAAGGAACCACGACGAACTGACCCTTGAAATGGTTACGGACGAAGAGCGCGACTATATGTACTCCGTCTACGCGCGCGACCCCGGCGCGCGAGTCAACCTGGGAATACGCCGGCGGCTGGCGCCGCTTCTTGGAAATCACCGACGGAAAATGGAGTTGATGAACATCCTTTTATTCTCTTTGCCGGGCACGCCCGTAATCTACTACGGCGACGAAATAGCAATGGGCGACAATTATTATCTGGGCGACAGAAACGGAGTCCGAACCCCGATGCAGTGGAACGCCGACAGAAACGCCGGATTTTCCGAGTCAAATCCGCAGAAGCTTTGCCTTCCGGTGATAATAGACCCCGAGTACCATTACGAATCGGTAAACGTGGAAAACGGTCTCAGAAACCAGTCCTCATTTCTTTGGTGGACGCGGCGCGTCATAGCGATGAGGAAGAAAATACCCGCGTTCGGAAGGGGCAACATAGAATTCGTCCCGTCGGAAAACTCCAAGATTCTGGCCTTTACCCGCTCGTTCGGAGACGAAACCGTTCTTGTGGTAATAAACCTTTCGAGATTCTCTCAGTCCGCGGAATTAGACCTGTCTAAACACGCGGGCGCCGTGCCGACGGATGTCTTCGGCGGAGCCGAGTTCCCCGTCATAAAAGACACGCCGTATCATTTCACTCCGGGCTTTTACGACTATTTTTGGCTGTCGCTCAAAAAAAATCCGCGGGAAAAAACCGTCGACGAGACGCCGCCGGACGCAAAAAACGCCGGACTGCGCCTGGAAACCAAGTCGTGGGGAGAGCAGCTTACCGGCGAAGCGCGTGAAACACTTGAAAGGGAAATACTCCCTAAATATCTTGCGCGGCGCAGATGGTTCAGAAGCAAAACCAGAAAAATCCGCGCGGTGAAAATTACCGAAAATCTGGAAATTCCGGAATGTCCCGAGGCCAGAATTCTATTCGTAGAGGCGGCGTACTCCACGGGGGCTCCTGAAACCTACGTTTTGCCCGCGGCTTTCGCCGAAGGGGCCGAGGCGGCCGGCATCGCGGCAAACAGTCCTGATACCATTATTGCCCTGTCTTCCGGCGTCTCCGGAGACGGAGCGCTCTATGACGCGGTGTATTGCCAGAAATTCCGTCTTGCTTTCGCCTCGGCGCCGGCGCGGCGGCTGACCTTCGGGGGGATAAAGGGAAGAATGACGGCTTCCGGTTCCAGAGGTCTTAAAATAATAAGCGAGGGCGCGGAGCGCACGGCCACTCATCCTGTCAAGGCGGAGCAGTCCAACTCTTCGTTCATCGCGGCCGAACAGGCAATTTTTAAGATATATAGAAGGATTGAAGAATGCGAGGCAAATCCCGAGCCGGACATATCGCGTTTTCTGACGGAAAAAACCGGCTTCCTGAACACTCCGAGGTTTCTGGGTTCATTCGAATACCGCAACAGGTCTCATGCCAAAGCCGCGATAGCCGTGGCTCACGCTTACGTGAAAAATCAGGGCGACGCGTGGTCGTACGCGCTCGACGCGCTGAGCCGTTATTATGAAAGTATCTCGGCAATGAGCGCGACGGCCGTCGGGCAACAGGTCGACGCCGCATCCGCCATAGGCGCGGATTTTCTGCTTATGATGTCCGTTTTGGGCAAAAGAACCGCCGAGATGCACAGAGCGCTGGCATCATCCGTCGATGATCCGGCGTTCGGCACGGAACCGTTCTCGACGCTCTACCAACGCTCCCTATTTCAGTCGATGCAGGGACTCGCCAAAAAAACATTTCAACTTCTAAGAAAAAAACTGCCGTCGCTCGACGGAAACGCAGCCGAAGCGGCCAAGTCCGCCCTCGAAGCGGAAAAGAACGCGGGAATGATTTTCAGGGAACTGCTCAGGCGAAAGTTTACCGCGTCCAAAACGCGAATCCACGGCGATTTTCATCTCGGTCAGACACTTTTTACCGGCAACGATTTTTACATAATAGATTTCGAGGGAGAGCCGATGCGGCCAATCGGCGAACGATTGCTGAAACGCTCCCCGCTTAGGGACGTTGCCGGGATGCTCCGTTCGTTCCATTACGCGGCCTACCGGGCGCTTTATTCCGCGCCGTTCTACAAACCGGAAAATTCCGGGATACTCGCGCCATGGGCCGATGCGTGGACGTCCGTTGCGTCCGGCGCTTTCCTCGACGCATATATTGCCGGTGTCGACGGAGCGTCCTTTATGCCGCGTCTGAAAGAAGAAACCGACGCCCTGCTTAAAATCTTCACGCTTGAAAAAGCCGTCTACGAACTCGGCTACGAACTGGACAACAGACCGGCGTGGGTTATGATTCCGCTCCTCGGTATATTAAACTTGACGGACGACGCGAAATGAAATTACATCCGGATAAAAAAAACGATATGCGAGGCCGCAACGCGCCGGAAGTTTTGGATTTGCCGGGCGCGCGTTTCGATACCGCATCGGGCGACTGCTCGTTCTGCGTCTGGGCTCCGCTTAAAGATAAAATCGAACTCATTCTGGCCGCTGACCCCGAAGTCATCGTTCCGATGACAAAAAACGAGCGCGGCTACTGGCTGGCGACGGCCAAGGTAAAGCCCGGAGCGCGGTATTTCTATCGCATCGATGGAGTTCTCGACAGGCCGGACCCGGCGTCCTTCTTTCAGCCCGAAGGCGTGCACGCGCCGTCGGAAGTGGTCGCGGACGCGAAGGCGGGAATTCCTTCGACGGTCCGTCGGCCGGAAGAGATGATAATTTCCGAAATACACGTCGGGACGTTCACGCCCGAAGGAACTTTCGACGCGGCCATAGGATCGCTGGGCCGTCTGGCCGGGGCCGGAATAAACACCGTGGAGATAATGCCCGTCGCGCAATTTGCGGGCAAACGCAACTGGGGTTATGACGGCGCGTATCCCTTCGCCGTCCAGAACTCTTACGGAGGGCCGCAGGGAATGCTGCTTTTCGTCGAAGAATGTCACCGGCGCGGCATTTCGGTGATACTCGACGTCGTATACAACCATCTCGGGCCCGAGGGCAGCTACTTTGGCGACTTCGCTCCTTACTTTACCGATAAATACCGCACACCGTGGGGCAACGCCATAAACTTCGACGGCGAACATTCGGCGGGCGCAAGGAACTTTTTTATCTCAAACGCCCTTTACTGGTTTGAAAGATTCGGAGTGGACGCGCTGCGGCTTGACGCCATACACGGCATTTTCGACGACAGCCCTACGCACATACTCTCGGAGCTGGCTCAAAAAACCTCCGAGTTTTCGGCGGGGGCGGGCAGAAAGTTTTATCTGATTGCCGAAAGCGACCTCAACGATTCCGTCGTGGTGCGCCCGATCATCGAGGGCGGCTACGGCATCGACGCCCAGTGGTCCGACGACTATCATCATGCCCTGCACACTCTGTTGACCGGCGAAAAAGACGGCTACTACGCCGATTTCGGTTCCGTCGAAGATTTCATAAAAGCGTACCGCAAAGGCGTGGTCTACGACGGATGCCGTTCCGTCTATCGTCAAAAAAAACACGGCAATTCCTACGACGGCGTTCCGGCTTCGCGTTTCGTAGTATGCGCCCAGAACCACGACCAGACAGGCAACAGAATGTCGGGCGAACGTCTATCGGGCATAGTCGACTTTGAATCGCTCAAACTCGCGGCCGCCTGCGTTATGCTGTCGCCGTTTGTGCCTCTTTTTTTTATGGGCGACGAATACGCCGAGGACGCGCCTTTTCTTTACTTCGTCGACCACGGCGACGCCGAGCTGCTGAAAGCGGTAAGAAAAGGCCGCCAAAGCGAGTTTGCCGCCTTCGCATGGAAGGGATTGCCGCCCGACCCGTCGGCGACGGCGACGTTTGAAAGTTCGCGCCTGCGGCCAAAAACCGCGGACTCCGCAAGGGGACGCGCCATGTCCGGATATTTCCGCGAACTCGCCGATATCAGAAAAAACAGGCCGGCGCTTAAATCCGATTTTTCGACTCTTGCCGGCATAACCGCCGACGGACGGCTTGTGACCGTCAGACGGAAAAACGGGCGGGGAGAAACGGCGATATTCTTCAATTTTTCCGCAAACCCGTCGATATTTGATAAAATAAATCCGTCGCGGCTCGTAAAAATAATTGATTCCTCCGACGATAAATGGCTCGGGCCCGGCGCGCCGGAACCCGCCGGAAACGGGTTAAAAATCAATGCCCGCAGCGCGGCCGTATACGAAATAAAAAATGACTAAAAAAGTTTGTCTGCACGGACACTTCTATCAACCTCCCAGGGAAAACCCGTGGCTCGAAGATATAGAGTTGCAGGATTCCGCGTATCCGTACCATGACTGGAACGAACGCATTACGGCCGAATGCTACGCGCCAAACGCGGCGTCACGCATAATCGGCGGCGACCGTCTTATAATAAATATCGTCAATAATTATTCTAAAATAAGTTTCAATTTCGGTCCGACCCTGGCGGCGTGGCTCGAAAAATTCAAACCCGTCATTTACAAAAGCATACTCGAAGCCGACGAAAAATCCATGGAACGTTTTTCGGGACACGGCTCGGCAATAGCGCAGGTTTATAATCACATAATAATGCCGCTGGCGTCCTTGCGCGACAAACGCACGCAAGTTCTCTGGGGAATGAAAGATTTCATCAAGCGCTTCCGACGGGAACCCGAAGGGATGTGGCTGACCGAAACTGCCGTGGATACGGAAACCCTCGAAGTTCTGGCCGACTACGGAATCAAGTTCACCATACTGGCTCCGCACCAGGCGGCCGCCGTAAAAAAAATCGGCGCGAAAGGATCCTGGCGCGACGTAACGGGCTCAAAAGTGGACCCCGCTCAGCCGTATTTATGCCGTTTGCCGTCGGGCAAGGAAATATACCTGTTTTTCTACGACGGCCCCGTATCTCAGGAGATTGCCTTCCGGGGGCTTCTGGCCAACGGCGATAATTTCGCAAAACGTCTCATTGAAACCGTGCCGGACGACGATTCCGGCGACCGGCTGATACACGCGGCCACCGACGGCGAAACCTACGGACATCATCATAAATTCGGCGATATGTCGCTGGCATACTGTCTGTGGGCTCTGGAAGAAAAATTCAAAGGCAAACTCACTATTTACGGGGAATATCTCGAACAAAATCCGCCGACGCACGAAGTCAAAATAGTCGAAAACTCGTCATGGTCGTGCGCCCACGGCGTCGAAAGATGGCGTTCCGACTGCGGATGCAATACCGGCCGCGCCGGATGGAACCAGTCGTGGCGGGCGCCTCTTCGCGGAGCGATGGACTGGCTGTCCGAAACACTTGCTAAAATCTACGAGGAAGAAGCGGCGGGATTTTTCAAAAATCCGTGGGACGCGCGCAATGCCTACATCGACGTTATTCTCGACCGTTCGGAACGGAACGTCTCGGCTTTTTTCGCGGCGCAGGCGGCGCGCGATATGACGGCGGAAGAAAAAATACGGGCGCTCAAACTGCTTGAAATGCAGCGGGCGGCAATGCTCATGTATACCTCGTGCGGATGGTTTTTCGACGATATATCCGGCATCGAAACCGTTCAGATAATGCAATACGCCGCCAGAGCGATGCAGCTGGCCAAAGAAATAAAAGGCATACCGCTGGAAGACGCCTACGTCAAGAATCTGGAGCGGGCGATTTCAAACGCACCCGAACTCGGCAACGGCGCGCGTGTATGGGAACGCCTCGTAAAACCCTCGGTCACGGACCTTTTGAGAGTGTCGGCGCACTACGCGATATCGTCGCTTTTCGAAAAATATTCCCGGGACGTGCGCATATACTGCTATACCGCCTCGAGTTTGGACTACGAACTCGCGGAGATGGGCAAGCAAAAACTCGCCGTCGGAAAAGTAAGCATGCGCCACGAAATAACCGGCGAGGAGTCCACCGTCAGTTTCGCGGTTCTTCATCTGGGCGACCATAATCTCAACGGCGGTGTAAGGTCGTTCGGCGGCGACGACGAGTATAACGTTATGCGCTCCGAAACACGCGCGGCATTTGAACGCGGCGACGCGCCGGAAGTCATACGGCTGATGAACCGGCATTTCGGCGAACAGAATTATTCGCTTATGCATCTGTTTAAGGACGAGCAGCGCAAGATTATGCGGGGAATTTTCAACGCCACTCTGGGCGAGTCGGAAGCTCTTTTCCGCCAGATATACGAGCACCACTATCCCGTCATTCAAACCATCAGACAGATGAATATGCCGCTGCCCAGGGTTTTTGCCACGTCGATGGAGTTCATTCTCAACAGGGATCTGGCCAAAGGCCTTGAAAACGGCGACCCCGATCCCGAGCGGCTGGGCAAAATCGTCGGAGAGATAAGAAAATGGTCGCTCGACATCGACGCCAAAGCGCTGGAATTCGCGGCGGAAACCAAGGTCGACGCCCTGGCGGCCAAGTTCGCCGCCTCGCCGAAGGACGTAACCGTACTGGAAAAACTTTCATCCGTGGTAAACGTCCTCGACGATCTGCCCATTTCGCCGAACTACTGGCAGGCGCAAAACATTTATTTCGAAACCGATAAAAAAGTGCGGCCGGGGATGAAACGGCTGGCGGAATCGGGCGATGAGAACGCCCGCAAATGGCTTGAGCTATTCGACCTTCTCAGCAGCCGTCTGAGAATAGGGAAAAACAACAACTGATGAATTTACCGCGCGCGACTTATCGCTTACAGTTCACGCCGGATTTCGGTTTCGCCCAAGCAATAAAAATACTGCCCTACCTTGCGGCGCTCGGCATCTCCCACATATACGCGTCGCCCATTTTCAAAGCCCGCAAAAAAAGCTCCCACGGATACGACATCGTCGACCCGTCCGCCGTAAACCCCGAACTCGGCGGCGAGGAAGAATTCGAAAAACTTGCGCGCGAAGCGCAACGGCTCGGCCTCGGCTGGATACAGGATATTGTTCCGAACCACATGGCCTACGACTCCCAGAACGAACTGCTTATGGACGTTCTGGAACGCGGGCCCGAATCCGAGTTTCACAAGTTTTTCGATGTGGACTGGGATCATCCCTACGAGAGCATAAGAGGCAGAATCGTCGTGCCGTTTTTGGGCAAGTTCTACGGCGAGGCACTCGAAAATTCCGAAATTCGCCTCGCCTACGTCGACGGCATTCTGAGCATAAATTACTTCGACAAACGCATACCTTTAAGCGTCTCGGCGTATCTTAAATTCTTCGGATACGGCCTGAAACGCCTCGAAGAAAAACCGCTCGGACGGCAGAATTCCGAATTCATCAAATACGCCGGCCACGTCAATCTTCTTGAAACCATCTCGGCGCTGCCGTCGCCGGAAGAAAAGAAAAAGCAGTTCGGTTTTTTCAAAGAGATGATGAGGGAGGCCTGCGACAAACACGAGGATATAAGGAACTTCGTCGACGAAAATCTCGCTATATACAACGGCCGGAAGGGAAAACCCGAATCTTTCGACCTTCTCGACGATCTTCTGTCGTCGGAACGTTTCCGCCTGGCATTCTGGAAGGTCGCCGCGGACGAAACCAATTACCGCAGATTCTTCAACATCAACGAACTCATCTCCCTGAGAGTGGAAGACGACGACGTCTTCGCGCGCACGCACTCGCTTATAGCGCGCCTGGCGGCGGAGGGAAAAATCAACGGGGTGCGCATAGACCACATAGACGGCCTGTGGGATCCGCGCGCCTATGTCGAAAAACTCCGGACGCTGCTGGGCAACGACGTTTACATAGTCGCGGAAAAAATCCTTCAGTCCGACGAGGAACTGCCCGACAACTGGCCACTGGCAGGAACAACGGGCTACGATTTTCTCAACTACGCCAACGGCCTTTTCTGCCGCAAAGATTCGCGCAAGGAATTTGCCGGCATCTATTATAAATTCGCCGGGCTCGACACACCCTACGAAAATCTGGCCGCCGACAAAAAGAGAATGATGATCGGCCGCGACATGGCCGGCGACATCGACAACCTCGCGCGTCTCTTCAAGAACGCCGCCGGCCGCGACCGTTACGGATCGGACATAACCCTCTACGGCCTCAAGCGCGCGATGGTCGAAGTGATGGCTGTTTTTCCGACGTACAGGACTTACGCGTCGCCGTCCGGATTTTCCGATTCCGACAAGGACGTGGTGCGCAGAGCCATACAGGCGGCGGCCGAAAAACTGCCCGACCATTCGTACGAGCTTTCCTACATGGAGCGTTTTATGCTCCTCAACTACCCCGAAAACGCCGATGCCGAAACCCGCGAAAGATGGCTCAAATTCGTAATGCGATTCCAGCAGTTCACCGGACCGCTTATGGCCAAAGGTTTCGAGGACACTCTGCTTTACGTTTACAATAAACTCGTATCCCTCAACGAAGTCGGGGGAGACCCGTCGAGATTCGGGTTTTCCGTCGGAGAATTTCACGAGTTTTGCCGAAGGCGGCGGCGCAAGTGGCCGCACACTATGAACGCCACCGCCACGCACGACACCAAGCGCGGCGAAGACGTTCGGGCGCGCATAAACGTTCTGTCCGAAATGCCCGACGTTTGGGGAACAGCCATAAAATATTTCGCCAGAATCAACCGCAAAAAAAAGAAAAAAATCCGCGGGGAGGAAGCTCCTTCGCGCAACGACGAGTATCTGATTTATCAAACACTCGCGGGCGCCTGGCCGGCCGAATGTCTCTCGGCCGGCGCGGGCACGCCTTCGGCCTGCGCTCCCGATTTCGCCCAAAGAATCAAAAACTATGTGATAAAAGCCATCCGCGAAGCCAAGACCAATACTACGTGGCTAAAGCCCCGAGAGGACTATGAGAACGCCTGTCTTGCCTTCGTCGACGGCATTCTGAGCGATTCCCCCGATAATAAGTTCCCGCCGGAATTCGTCCCGCTGGCCGCCCGCGCGGCGCGGCTGGGATTCTACAACTCACTGTCACAAACGCTTCTTAAAATGACCGTGCCGGGAGTACCCGATTTCTACCAGGGCTCGGAACTATGGGATTTAAATCTGGTCGACCCCGACAACCGCCGAGCGGTCGACTGGGCGGCGCGCGAAGCGGCTCTCAAAAACGCGACGTCCGGAGCCGACGTCGCGGGAATCCTCGCCGACAAAACACCGGCCGCGGCAAAAATTTTTATTATCGCAAAGACCCTCGCTTTTCGCAAAGAAGAGGAAAAACTTTTCGCCTCCGGCGAATATCTTCCACTTGAAATATCCGGAGCGCTTCAGGAATCGTCAATCGCCTTCGCCCGAAGGCACGAGAACAAATGGATTATAGTCGTCTGCCCAAGGTTGCTGTCGGCAGTCCTTCGCGGCGCGACATCCGAGCCCGTCGGCGCCGCGTGGGGGAATACGCGCATTATCCTTCCCGACGGAGCGCCCGCCGAATGGCGAAATATTTTTACCGGCGCAAACGTCGGCGCGGATGGTGCCTCGATACCGGTCTCATCCGCTCTGGCAAACTTCCCCGCGGCCGTTCTCGTCGGAAATACTTAATATCCGGCATAAATTGAGAATTGTGGCGGAACTAATAAAACCGGAGAGAAAATATGGTTAAAATACTGATCATGGACGACGAAGCGGGGATGAGAAATATCCTGGTCTCAATGCTCAAATTCGCGGGGCACTCACTTTTGCAGGCCGAAGACGGAAAACAGGCCATAGCTATAGCGATGCGGGAAAAACCTGATTTGGCTCTTCTGGACATGCGCGTGCCGGATATGGACGGACTTGAGGTGCTCTCGGAACTGAAAACTACGACACCGTCCCTGCCGTGCATAATGCTATCGGGTTTCGGCGACGCCGAGACCGCCGCAGAGGCGATAAAAAGGGGGGCATTCGATTACATATCCAAACCTTTCAAAGTAAACGAAGTGCTCGAAATCATCAACAAAGCCCTGACGGCGAAATCCAAACCCTCCGAATCCGGATGAAACCGCCGATGCTCGCGACGAGTGGAAAATCCGCGGAAGATCCGCGAAACAACGCCGATGCCGGCTACTCGACTGTACTTTACATCGCAACAACCCCGAAAGTGTCCGCCATCATTTGACGACTCTCAAAAGGCAGCTTCACGGTAAAAGTCGTTCCAATCCCGACCTCGCTTTGGATTTCGATTTTTCCTCTGTGCGCTTCGACAAATCTACTGCATATAGTCAGCCCCAGTCCGTGGCCTATTTCGGTTTTTGTGAAGAACGGCTCGAATATCTTTGGAATATCCTCTTTCGAAACGCCTTTTCCCGTGTCAGACACCGAAAAAACCACGAACTCGCCGTTCGTTTCGGTCTTTAGTTTCAGTTTTTTTACAGACGATTCTCTCATGGCGGTGACGGCATTTTTTATAAGATTCACCACAACTTGTTTAAGTCGCCTGGAATCGCCCACCATCGGCGGCATATCTTTTGAAAGTTCCTTGGATACCTCTACATCGCTTAAAAAATCAAAAGGAAGCTCTTTGATTGCCTCTTTTACCACATCGTTCAAATCCAGCATTCCGACGGCGAGTTCCATGGGCTTTGAGATATTCAAAAGATCGTCGATGAAATCGCTTGACCGGACGACGGCATCGCCCATTCTATCTATGCTTTGACGCATTGCCGTGTTTTCACGGGGTGTTATCATACCCATGTAGTAAAGTCCGGTTTTAATTACACCAAGAGGATTTCTTATTTCATGAGCGGTTTCGGCGGCTATCTGAGCCACCGCCGCTATTCTCTCAGTTTTTATCAGCTGCTCCTCTGTTTTTTTTCGCTCCTCTATTTCCTTGTTCAGAGCATCACGCGATACGGTTACACGGTCAAGATTTCCGGCCATTTTATTGAATGACTCCGCCAGTTCCCCGATCTCATCGGTGGAGTTTATCCTTATTTTGTAAGAGAGATCCCCGCTTCCTATTTTTTTTGTTCCGACCACTAATTCTTTTATCGGTTTGTCAACAAAAAACCTGACAAACAAAAAAATAAAGAGGGATGTTACCGCGATTGCGATTACGGTGATCAATGCCGTCGTTTTAATCTTGAAGTTCAAATCCTTTCTCAGCCCTTCCAACGAAAAAGTTAAATATATCTCGCCGATTTTTTCAAATCCTCGTTCAGACGAGCCCAGAATCAACTCCTCGTTTTTATCAAACTCCGACCTTTCCACGACAATCGGAGAGGAATAAAACTTTGCGTTCTTCGCGGCATCTTCCCCGTCCTGATACAAAACATTATTTTGACTGTCAACTATTTTGATAAACACAACATCCTTTTGTTTCAGCGCGCCCTTCACTATTTTTGAAAGCATCTTTCGGTCTTTTATTATAACGGGATAGTCGCTGGCGGATACCACGCTGCTGCACAATATCTTCGCCCTTTCGTCAAGATCGGAAAGCGCAGCCATTCTATGGTGCTTAACAAAATAATAACCGAGAGATACGCTCAGAATTGTGACTGAAAAAACAAACAGCAAAATTATTTTTTTTGCAACGCCGAATTTCATATTTCAGTCTCCAAAAACATATGAGGCCTCTTCTATAAACGCCCGGGGAATTTTAATAAGGAAGTTCTTGCCCTTAACCGCATCCGTGTCCGGAACCATACAAAACACCACCGGGATATCCTTTAAATTTTGCTTCGCCAGTTTTGATGCCTCTATGCCCGGAGTAAGAATAATATCGGGTTTTTCTTTGTTTATTTTTGAGTAAATAGAATTTTTTTATTCATCGTTCATTAAAATTGATAAGATATCCGCGCCGTATATGTCTGACCCGGAGCGGGAACCCCTAACATTTCGTAATAACCGGAATGTCCGATATTCCATCCTGAAAGCGATAGCAATAAACCTTTATAAGGTTCAACCTGCGCCTTCAATTCCGGAATGATATAACTCTTGACTTCTCTTGTTCCAAAAGACGTATCTATTGTCTCGCCGACATAGTGCAGTCCGCAACTGACTGTAATATGCCGGTATTTCCAGTTCGCCCCGCAGTTAGCTTTGTGTTTTGCATCGTACTGAAGTTCCTTCCCTTCTTCATCTTCGGCAATCAGATAGGAATAATTCAGAAATCCGGACAGAGAAGTATTTATTTTGGCCTTTGTTTCAAATTCAAAACCTTTGAAAATTCCATCAAGCCCCGCCTGAGTCGGATGAAATTTTCCGCCCAGAGACCCGGGTATTGTCGGATCCCAATGGTCTGAAATAATATTTTTTATTCTCGTATAAAAGGTATCCAATCTAAAAGAGAGATTATCAAAAGGATTGAGGCCAAATCCACATTCATAAGTGTCTAAGGACTCCGGTTTTAAATCCGGATTGCCCAAAGCATCCACCTGGTCGATATATAATTGCCAGTTAGCGGGTTCTCTGAATGCACGGCCGTAAGAAGTCCTGATAAATGATTTCTGAGACGGTTTATAAAGGAAACTTATTCGAGGACTGAATTGGTTTTCATACCTTTCATGCGTGTCAAATCTGAGCCCCGCGGTAACAGTAAGATTGTCTTTAACTCTAAGTTCGTTCTGGATAAAAGCATTGGGATTATTAATGGTATGCTCTTTCATCCCTGTGCGAAATTCGTCGGCGTTTATCCACTCCTGTCTATAACCCAAACCCAGCATGATTTCATTTGCCTCTATCGGTCTATATCGGAATTGAATATTGTTTTCCCACTTATACTCTCTGGTTAAAGCGGTGAGACCTACAAAATCTGAGTAATCATAAAAGTACTCCTGTGGAGTCCGATAATCTAATTCTGCTTTAATATCAAGTTTATCGGAAACGGGCTTAGCGTATATAAAAGTAGCGTAATGTTCCGCTCTATCCCAACCATATTTTGAGGACGGAAAAAATTCCGCTCCCGAAAAGTCAGTGATTTTTGTTTCCTGTCCCAAAGAAACAGTCAAATCTTTGTAACGCATTTTTGTTCTCAAATAATGCCACTTTCTCTTGCTGTGAGGTTCATATTTCGGCGTATGCCGGTTAGGGAGAAGCTCCGGGCCATCCGTCCTGTTGACGGAACCGTTAATCATCAAACTAAAATCCCCCGTTTCCTTTCCATATATAACCCCGGTTTTCCATGTATTGAAAGAACCATAAGAGGTGAAATATTCTCCGTCCTTATTTATATCTTTCGGGCTTTTGGTGATGATATTGATGACTCCCTGAAAAGCGTTGGAACCATAGAGCGCGGAACCGGGACCTAATATAATCTCAATTCGTTTAATCATATCAAGAGGAAAACAGATATCTTGCCATACTCCTCCATCCCGGACATCATTTATTCTTATCCCGTCCATTAACCAAAGAATCCTTGTGCTGACCACCTCCGCTCCGATCATTCCGCGAACGGTAATATTAGAATATTCAGCCAGCCATTTCCTTACCTGAACGCCGGGTACCGACCGCAAAAGATCGGCAAAAGTCTCGGCGGCTGAATTTTTGATATCTTCCTCCGTGATCACATAAATTGTAGACGGCGATTCGGAAATCGGCTGTTCTTTCTTAGAGGCCGTTACTACAATCGGAATCTCCTTAAAAAAAAGTTCTTCTTCCGTTATTTCTTCCTGAGCCCCCAAAGCGCGTCCCGATAAAAACGGGACGACCGCAAATGCTAAAACCAAAATCCCCGCCATTGCCGAAGTTGTAAATAATTTTTTCTGCATATTTCACTCCTCAAAGACATCAGATGCCTCTTTTATAAACGACCGATGGATTTTAATGCCCAGCCGTTCCGCTGTTATCAGGTTGAACGAAGTCCTTAACTTTCTCGGCCTTAAAAACCCTGTAGCCGCCGGGCTTTCTCCATTGAGCAACCTTAAAGCGAGCGCCCCGGCCTGATTTCCCAGATCCCTGTAATCGCACTCAAAAGAAACCAATGCGCCCGCTTTTGTGTAAAATGAAGAAAGCCCGACAACGATGAATCTTTTCTTCAAGCCCTCAATCAAAAGATACTCAATGGACTTGGCAAAATATATGTCGGGGTCCGGAATCATTAGGAGAAAATCAATCCTCCATGAAATCTCTTTGAGTGCGTCGGGCAGTTCTCCGCCAACTTTCACCATCCTCGATATAAGCTGAAAATTCTTCTTTTCGCAGTTTTGCTGTAGTTCCTTGTATAAATGCGCCGTTTTGGGTGAATATAAAACTCCTATCTTTTTTCTGTCGGGGAATATTCTTTCAATCTCGGCAAGCATTATATCAACGGGTATGTCCATTGATACGCCCGTGATATTTGCGCACTTCAGTGCGGCGGGGTCAAGAACGGCTCCGAATACAATTGGTATGTCCGTTACATTTTCTTTGGCGAACTTTAAAGCTCTTGTTCCGACGGTAAAAACAAGGGGCGGTTTATTGTTTTGTATCCAGGATAAAATCGCATCAGGCGTGTCTTTAGCCATGTCGAATTTATATATCTGCGCGGGTGTCTTGTTTTCATCCAGAATATTCTTGAAGCCGTCAAAAGTATTATGATACGCGTCCAAATTCAACGAAAATATCACAGGTATTGTCTCTTGTTCCGAAAAGACGTCCGTCGGGGGGGAAATTAAAAACACGGTAACAAGAATAAAGATTTTTTTAACCATATCACCCGAAAGCATTTGCGATTTCATCGCAATCCGGCCGTCACCCGAGGCGTTGAGTATCCCTATTTCACTAATTAACCCCTCGCTTCTTTTTGCCCAATATTTTTTCAATATGCCTAATAAGAGAATCTTTGTCTATTGGTTTTGGGAGCCAGCCGTAAAAGCCGTATTTCAAAGCGTCTTCACAGAGGTGTTCTATGGTCTTGTCAAGCAGTATTATGACCACTATGGATGGGTCTATCTCTCTGGATTTTTTGAAAACCTCTATACCGTTTAAGTCGGGAAGTTTGTAATCCAGAAGCATGACGTCGAATTTCACTTTTTTGACATTTTCGATGACATCTGCGCCTGTGCCCGCTTCAAAAAGGGTGTAATGTTTTTCCAAAAGAAAATCTTTTATCTGTTCTCTCGTTTCCTTCGAGCTGTCGGCTATCAGAATTATTCTTTTTTTGGACTCTAACGCCTCTTTTATCAGCATCAAAAGGCATTCTATGTCGAACGGCTTATGAATACATGTGTAGGCGCCTTCTTTGAGGGCGACTTCTATAAGATTCTCTACGGCGTATGCGGTCATCATCATCACGCTCATCGTCGGGGATATCTCTTTGAGTTTAAGAAAAACTTCGACGCCATTTATGTCCGGAAGGCGGATATCCAGAAGGCAGAGATCAAATGGCGTGTTTTTCGCTTTTTCTACCGCTTCTTTGCCGTTATAGGCGGTTTCCACCTCGTATCCCTTCGCCTTCAGGATTGTTTCAAGGAGAAGGGCGAGGTTTTCCTCGTCGTCAACCACAAGTATCTTGGCCATTTCAACCCTCCAAAATCAACATTTCAAGAAATCTCCAATCGGACATTCACTGTGCGCGTCCCGTCGTCAAATTGCCGTCGGTCAGAATACTTCTCCAGTGTTATAATGTATATCAGGCCGAAAGTCAAGGTTTTTCTAAATTATTGTCCGCGCAAACGGACAGCGGCGGGAGAGCCGCCCGCGGATGCGGATTTATTTATTTTATCTTGACTCCGCACCTCCCGCAAAGAGTGCGCGCGAGGGCGCAAAAACGCCGTATTAACAGATGCACTCTACCCCCCCCCCCCCCCCCCCCCCCCCCCATTTTTTCCGACGAGAAAAGCAAAAATTCCCGTTCGTGACTTTTGACCAACCCCTTGACTTTTCAAAACCGTTCTGTTACATTGTGACCAGAGTGGGGAAACTTGCAAGAACAATGGCGTTCCCGCGAGGGTATATGCAAACACAAAAAAAGATTCTTATAGTAGACGACAATCCCGGCATACTCGAGTGCCTGTCGTTAAACTTTGAGCGCCGGGGATTCGCGGTGGAAACCGCGTCCGAAAGTTCGGAAGCCCTCCACAAAATACACGAAGAAAAGCCGACCTTAGTTATACTCGATATTATGCTTCCCGGCGGAGACGGCGTTGATGTCCTCAAAAACATAAAAGAAAACCCCGACACCGCAACAATACCGGTGATGATGCTAACAGCCAAATGCCAGATATCCGACAAGCTCGCAAGCTTAAAAAACGGCGCGGATGATTACGTCACCAAACCTTTTATTATCGAAGAACTTATGCTTAAAGCCAAAAACATAATAGCCCGCTCCGAAGCCGCCCTGACCGCAAATCCACTGACGTCGCTCCCCGGCAGCCCCGCCATACGCGAACGAGTTTCGGAAATACTGCGTTCGTGCCGACGGTTCGCTTTCGCCTATCTCGACATAAATTATTTCAAACCTTACAACGATATTTACGGCTACGTAAAAGGCGATGAACTGATAAAGTTTACGGCCGACATCATACGCCGTGTCCTGGATATCCACGGCACGAAAGACGATTTTACGGGACACATCGGCGGAGACGATTTCGTATTTATCACGGGGCAGGACAACGTGGATGCCGCGGCCAGGGCCGTAATCGCGGCTTTCGACGCCGGCGTACCGCGGTTTTACGACGAGGAAACTCGCGAGAAAAAATACGTGAATACCCTGAATCGGGAGGGTAAAATCCAGAGATTTCCGCTCGTTTCGGTTTCGATAGGGGTCGTCACCAACGAACACGGCGAATTCACGCATTACGGCGAAGTCGTAGAAAAGGCCGCGGAGATGAAAAATTACGCCAAGTCGTTCGTCGCCGGCGAAAGCCGGTACGTCAAAGACAAAAGACGCGTGACGAACTACTGAGGTTTCGCCAAATATTGGCGGCGGGAGGCATTATGAAAGCGGGAAATGTTCTTATCGTGGACGACGAACCGGGCATGGTCGAGCTTCTGTCGGTAAACCTGCGCGGAAGCGGATACGACGTGGAAGTAGCTTTCGACGGGGAGGACGCTCTTGAAAAACTCAGGGGGGCAAAAAGAAAGGCGGACGTCGTAATACTCGACGTGATGCTTCCCAAAATAAACGGTTACGAAGTCGCCCGCCGACTCAAAGCCGACGACAAAACTTCGGGCATTCCCATAATTATGCTCACCGCCAAAGACCAGCCGCTCGACAAAGTCATGGGGCTCATTGACTGCGAAGCCGATTATTATTTTACGAAGCCCCTGAATATGAGCGATTTCCTGATACACGTCATGAAAGTTTCCGAGAAACACCGCCGCGCCTCGACAAATAACGAAGCCGCGCCGCTCGACAAGTGAACATCGTCCCGCAATTATTATCCATAAGGATAAAATTGGTCGGCGCGACATTCCTGATAGGATTGATCGCGCTCTCGGTGGGGCTTTCTTTCCGCCTTCGTTATACGAGAACTTTACTTGCAAAAAATTTCATCTCCAAAACGCACACCGTTATATGGGCGTTTTCCGGAGCCCTAAGCGACCACTGCATCAACTCGCCCCACCGCCTCCGGAATTTGGCAAAAATGATAATGGCCGAGCCCGATGTCGACTACGTGGCGTTTTTCGATAAGAACAAGGAAATCATAACGCAGGCGGGCAATTTTCAAAACAACCTCGGATTGCCCGCGTCGGACGACCCTAAAATCGTCCTCACCGACAGGCATCGCCGCATTTACAATGTCTCACGACCGATTTATGACGATACCCGTAAAGTAGCCGGCTATATAGCCGCGGGCTTCCCCACAATGTCTTACCACAAGGCGCTGGAAGACGACAAACGGAACATAGTCGTAACGTGGGGATTGGCGCTGCTGACGGTATTAATCGCATCGTATTTTATCCTCGGAAGGATAATAAGACCTCTTGAAAAAGTGAAAACCGCGATGATGAAAATCGGAGACGGCGATTTAACGGAGATTATCCCCGTGAGTTCGCGCGATGAGATAGGCGTCATCGCGCGCGAATGCAACGCGATGGCGATGAAACTCGCCCAAACATATCATAACCTCTCAGACGTCAATCAAAAACTCACCGAAATCAACGAGCGAAAAAGCGAGTTTCTGAGCACTGCGGCACACGATTTAAGAACCCCGCTGACTCTTATAGGCGGCTTCGCCGAAACTCTATCCAACAAAAATTTGAATCTGAGCGGCGCTCAAAAAGACAAATACCTTGATATCATCGCGTCCGAAACAAAAAAAATGGCCAAGTTCATATCCGATTATCTCGACATAACCAAAATAGAGAATGGTATGCATCTACCCGTAATGGCCAAGATAAATCCGGAAGCGGTGGCCCGCGAAGCTGCGGCCGAATTCGATTTTGAATCTGCCAAAGTCATATTCGCCATACGCTCCGAACCCGCCGTCGCCAAAGTAACCGCCGACGGAGAAATGTTGGAGCGCGTACTCAGAAACCTCATAGATAACGCGCTCAAATACGCGCCGCAGAATACCGCCGTCACACTTGAAATAACCCGCCGCGGCCGCGACACCGTTTTTTCCGTTTCCGATTCGGGCATGGGAATACCCGACGACTTAAAAGAAAAAATATTCGAAAAATTTTTCAGCGCAAACCGGGTCAATGCCCCAAAAAAGCAAGGCACGGGACTGGGACTTGCGATTGTCCGTTCCATTGTGCAACTCCACGGGGGAACCATACACGTCGAGGACAACCCTCCGCGCGGAAGCCGCTTTGTGTTTACCATACCCGATATCAAGTAGTGACTCCCGTCGGATACCAATCGGAAACAGCCCTCCGCCATATCAAAAATGCTATACTATTTGAGCTTATATTGAGGGGAGGTTTTATGCTCAAGCGTATCGTGTTGTGGTCGGTGGGGGCCGTAGTTCTGGCCGGAATACTTGTTATGGCGCGGGCGGGGTTTTTCGCCGGCGTACGGGTAGAAGAAAAAGAAGCCGGACCGTTCACGCTCGTTTACGCGCGGGGCAAAGGCGCCTACAAAAACGCGGGCGATGTGATGGACGCCGTTTACGAAAAATTGATTCTTGAAAAGATTGAAGCCGACACCGCTTTCGGTTATTACTGCGACAACCCCCGCAAAGTCGCTCCGGCAAATCTCCGGTGGATAGCCGGTTTCATCGTCGACAACGAGAAACAAGCCGCCGCGGCCAAAAAATATTTCAGAGTGGAGCGCTTTTCCAAAACTCCCGCGCTTGTCGCGGAGTTTCCGTTGAGGGGGAAACTGAGCATAATCGCGGGTATAATGAAAGTATATCCGGCAATCAATCATCACGCGAGGAAACGAGAATTACCGACGGGGCCGGTGATGGAAATTTACGACTCAAAAGCAAAAAAAATAATTTATATTATGTCGCTGGACCCCGAGTACGACCCCGTCAAGTCGCTTTACGATGAGAAGTCGCCGCGCCCGCCGAAAAAACAGTCCGTCAGACGGACAAAATAGCGAGGTTCGCGCGTGAATAAAAAACTGAAATCGGCTCTATGGATCGCAGCGGGCGTGCTCTGGACACTTTCGGTATTCGCCTTGAGGGGCGCGTTTGACGCGCGCAAAATGCGCCTGCTTGAAGAGGAGAAACGAATTCTTTTGATGTGGATGGAAAACCGGCACGGCACGGATTGGGCCAAGCGGGTTGCATCGTGGGCGGAACACAAAGCGGCCGACAGGGTCGAACGTTTCAAAAAATCGCCGGATTGACGCCGTCGCGCGGCCAGGGCGGGCCGCCGCGACAAATAAGCAGGGGCAGGCCGCTACCTGTCACTACACCGCTCAACGCGGGTATTTACCGGAAATAAAAATGAACTCTTACGAAAAAAAATGCGTCGACTTTCTTAAACGCCTCGTCTCCGCCAAAAGCTATTCAGGATGCGAGGCGAAGGCCGCCGCCGTCGCGGCGCGCGAAATGCGTCGTCTCGGTTATGACTCCGTAAGTTCGGATTCGTACAACAACGTCGTCGGCAGAATCGGCGACGGGCGGGGGACAAAAATTCTTTTCGACGCCCACACAGACACGGTCGGAATAGCCGACCCCGCGCTGTGGCGCTCTGACCCGTTCGTCCCGGTCATCAAAAAAGGACTGCTCTACGGACGCGGCGCATGCGACGACAAGGGCTCCGTCGCCGCGATGGTCTACGCCGGCGCGCTGCTTAAAAAATCGGCGAGGGCAGACGGTTTCACCCTTATGGTATCAGCGTCGGCCGGGGAAGAAATCGGCGAGACGCAGTGGCTCGATTTTATAACGAAAAAACTCAGGTTCATTCCGGATTTTGCCGTTATAGGCGAACCCTCGAACCTTAAAGTCATACGAGGGCACAAAGGCCGCACCGAATTCAAAATATCCGTAAGAGGAAAATCCGCTCACGCAAGCATACCCGAAAAAGGCGTCAACGCCGCTCACAGAGCATCCGAACTCGTGGGCAAAATCGCCGCGCTCAACAAGAAATATAAATCCGCCGCACTCGGCAAACCCGTGATATCAGTCACGGTCATGGAAACCACAAACGCCTCAATTAACACGATACCCGAAAACTGCGTTTTTTATATCGACAGACGCACCGTGGAAACCGAAACCCGACGGAGCGTTGAGAGGGAAATCCGCGCGATTTGCGGTTCGGTCGCAAAAATCGAATACGTGAAGCATTACAGCCCGTGGGTCATAAGCGCGGGCCATCCGCTTCTTAAAGCGTCCGCGCGGGCATTCACAGAGGCCTACGGAACCGCCCCCAAGGTCATTACCTGGCCTTTCTGCACCAACGGCTCTCATACGATGGGCGACAACGGCATCCCGTCGGTAGGATTCGGTCCCGGAAAAGAAGAACACGCCCACATAGCCAACGAGAGTATCGCTCTTGCCGATGTCATAAAGGCCATCGGATTCTACGCCGCGCTCCCAAAAGCCATCGCCGCAAGGGGATTGTTCCTCATTTGAAAAAGGGGAATACAACAATCCCCTAACCCCGACAAAGGGACACCTGTGATAATTCCCCTCTTATATCCCGCTACAAGGCAGCGGGATGCAAAAGACGCAAAAGGGGGATAGAGTTGAAAACTTCCCCCTTAACAAAGGGGGAATAAAAGGGGGTTGTTGCCCTTTCGTTAAAGGAGAACACTACAACCCCCTTACCCCCTTTGTTAAGGGGGAATACTTTAGGAATAGTTTAACCGGACACCTGTGATTTTTAACACATTATGTTTTTCGCGGTTTTTTTTTGATACTATACCCGCCAATGTGGATGGAAGGAGAACCTAAAAAATGAAAAACTTATCTTTTAAGGCCGCGGCGCTATCGTTGACGGCAGCGCTTTTTCTGACTTCGAACCCGTCCGGCATTTCGGCCTATGAGTCGCCGCAAACGCTCAAGTTGAAAAACGAGGCCGCCGCGATAGAATCGCAACTCGCCGCGAAACGTCGGGAACTCACCGAAGCGAACACTTCTATCGTCGAAAATTACACCGCGGCCGGCGCGTTTGAAAAAGCCGCCGCCGAAGCCGAGCGCAAAGCCAACGTCCAAAAAACCATGGTCGCCGTCAAGGTCGGATACGACACCGCAATGACATTATCGTCGCCGCCCAAAACGATAAAAGATTTTCTGCTGGGAAAAATCGTGGACGAAGTCAACTCCGCTTCGTGGGACATCAAATTCGAATATAAACTTGACAAACCCGGCGAACTATCGCCCTCGGCGGAAGACGCCTTCAAAAAGTCTCAATTCAGGGGGCAGGAAAAGGTTTCATGGGCGAAAAGCGACAAAGCGACGAGCCAAGGCAAGGAACTCGACGAGGGTTCCAACGAATATAACTATTTTATGTTCAAGGGTTTCGCCGAAGGACTTGCCGAACAGGGGAAAAATTTCCGCAAACTGCACGGCGATGCGAAAGCGCAACGCGGCAAAATAGTCGCCGAAATATCCAAACTCGAAACCGCGCTCGAAGGACGCAAGTCCATTCTCGGAGAACAGAAAAAAACCGATGACCTCTACGCTGCGATGAAATCGGATATGGAAAAGGAAAAAGCCGCCGAAGAAGCCCGCCAGGAAACCATAAGAAAACAAACGATAAACCAGATGAAAGACGGCATCACGGACGCCTCGGTCATAGATATGGGCCCCGAACTCGCCGAAATAAAATCCGTCTCCGACAAACTCATCGACAGCAAGGTTTCTTTAGAAACTTACGAAGCAGTCCGCTCGGCGGCCGGACTTCGCGCAGTGAACAAAAGGGGACCCGCATTTAAAACCCCTGCTAACTTATCCGAGGATGACGCATCCAAATGGCGTCGAGCGCAACAAAAAATCCTCGACGAAAAATACGCGCAATTCACCAAGCAGGTCGAAGCCATTTACGAGAATGTCTGCGCGGAATCCCTCAAACACCACGAAGAAGCCCGCGCGATAAATAAGGAACTCTACGCCACCGTGCGGGATGAGGCCGCGTCGACGAGCAAAACGACGGTTTTTTACGAAAAACTCCGCGACAGCGCGCCGAAAGCGCAATACAGTTACGTGGCTTACGACCGCGAAGCGCTGGCCGACGGCGACTACGGCTCGATAGAAGCGTACTTGGCGCATCTGAAAAAACTCCTCGACGAACTTCCCAAAGCGAAGGCGGAAGCCGAGGGATTGAAAAGATATTTCGACTCCGCCGACGCGCAATATAACGATTATCAAAAATCCGTTACACGCGATTACAACAACATCGCCGGCAAAATCAACGAGTACGCAAAGAAGAATTTTCAAATCCTCCGTCATTACAATAAAAAATACGGCAGCGTTCCCGACGCACAATATATGCCCGAAACCGACATCCCTCGTTACGTCAGCGGCGGCCATGATTACGCCGTCGCGATAAAGCGTCTCGAAGATGCGGGAAAAACCATCAAATCCGCGCAGGTCGCCGCATCGGATGCCGAAAGCGACCGCAAAGATATTTCCGACAGAGCCGACGGGATTGCCGCGCGTTTGTCCGCCGCGAAAAAGGACTTTGAAGAGAAGACATCGCGCGTGGCGGAGCGAAACACTCTCAAGGGACTCGAAGAGCGGCTGACCCAACTTTCCGCCGACGCGAAAAAATACCGCTCGACGCTCGAAGCCATAGAAGAGAATTATATCGCGCTTCAGTTGATAGTCAACTACCGCGCCGACAAATACGCCCGCTATCCGGCGATAGTAAGGTTTTTCAGATATTACAAATTCGGCGACAATATCAAAGACATTGACAAACTCATAAAAGGCACCGAAGAAAAAGACGGCCCGCAGAATTACACAGCCGGCGATATCCTTTTCCGTTGGAAAAAATATCTCGAAAAATACAAGGAAGAAGAAAATACCGTCAAGACCGGTCTTGTGAGTTATCTCGCCCGGGTCGAAGCGATAAAGTCGTCAATGCTTGCGGTCTATTCCGGAAAACCGGAAGAACTTCCCACCGACCCCGCCACCGCGCCTTACTTTACCAAGGGGAAACGGCCGCAGCTCGACTATGACAAACTTGAGCGCGAACTTAGCCAGACACTCGCGAAGAAAGGAAACTTCGAATATTTTTCCGACGATCGCCGTAACTTTTATTGCGATGGCGAGACAGGAAACCTCCGTCAAAAAATAGCCGATGCCAAAGGGGAAATATACAAAATCGCATGGTCCGCGGGCGCGGCCTTCGAGCCGGCGCGAGTGGAAACTCTATATATAGATAACCGCGAGATAATCGAGAACATCCGTTATGGCGCGACTACCGTTTACAGAACCGAAAGACAATCCGACTCCATCGAGATAAGAGGAACCGTGGATAAGCCCCAGAACGCCCGCGACATCGAAATCTCCCTCGACGGCGGCGCGACTTTCAAAAAAGGCGCGCTGACGTTAAGCGGCAAAAATTTCCAGGGAAAAATAGACCTTGTCCCGAACAGGTCTGTGGAAATAAAATTAAAAATAAATTCGGCGCGAGGCGACGACTTCGTCATATACCCTCGTTTCGGTCAGGGCGTTGAAATATTTTACTCGACGGAAGACCCGTCGCGCGACGTTAAAGAAGCCATAGACGATATCATCGCCTCTTATGAGTCCGAGTCCCCGTTTGCTTTTATGCGCGGCGTATCCGAGAATTTTCTGGGCGGATATACGACGATGGAAAGAGCCGTTCGCGCCGACTTCGCAAGATTTGACGCAATAAGAATGAAGATATACACGGACAAAATCACGATAGCGCCGTCGAGAGAACAGGCCGTCGCCGACGTGAGATGGGAGCGGTCGTGGTTTGACACAAGCGCAAACAAAATCGTCGGCGGACGGAGCGGCGCAAATACTTTCAGAATGGAAAAATCGGGAGGAAGGTGGAAACTTAATTCTTACTCCGGCACTCCCGTATTCGGACTGGCGGCGACATCCGCGATGGACAGTCCGACGGGTATTGTTGTGACATCGGGTGGAGGCGGCGACGTAGTCGCGGATGGCGGCGGCGAGATTACCCCCACAGCGCTTCCCGTTCGCACGGGGCAGGTTTTAACCAATCACTGGACAACCGGCGCATTCTTTTCATTTCATTCCGGCAGGGAAAGTGTCAATGGCGAATATGATTTGGATTTTGTCGGCATTCCAAACTTTACTCAACTTAGAGGTACTATCTATGATTATGGCACTGTTTCTTTAGATTCAGTTACCGAAGCGCCACTATTGGGGTATGCATCAGAAGTTGATGCTGTAGTCAACCGCACTTATGTAGTGAAATGTCAAAATGGAAATTATGCAAAAATCAGAATTACTTATATAAACAATACGCTAGATATTTATGGCAACGCCACCGCGATGACTTTCGACTGGGCATATCAGCCCGACGGCACGAGAAATATCAGATGAACAAAAAAACTAATCTCAACCGAAATCGCCGCCGCGAGACGCTGTCAAATAATGCCGCCGCGTCTCTTGTCGTCTCATCACTCATAGCTGCGACTATAGGCGCGGTCGGCGCGATGGCAATTCTTCCATCGTCGGTAACGGCCTCGGATTTTAAGTTTAACTTGGAGAGCCGCATATATTCCAATATGATTTCCGGATCGACCGAGCAGGCCGTACTGCGCGACGGTTTATTTCACGAAGAAAATCTCAAAATCGGATATTTCAGGAAGACCGACGGCGGAACATCTCTTAAGGCCGGCGCGGCCGCCCGCCTCACGTCCGACAGCGCTGTCGCACGCCGCGATTTTGAAATCAGGAATTATTTTATTTCCGCTCACGACCGCAGCGATAAAAACTCCGTTATATTCGGCGATTCTTACGTGGGTTTTTCAAAGTACACTTTTTCCAGAAACATAGAAGGCATTGTCGGAACTTTGACATTCGGACACACCGCCGTAATCCCCGTTTACGGCCGCACAGCCAAGGGGGAAAACAATGTTTCATACGCAAGGACGGCGCAGGGCGCAAGAATCGAGAGCTCATTCGCCGAACGCCTGAAAATAGGCGCGAACTACGTATCATCATCCGACGACAAATCAAGCGTGACCGACGACACGTCGATATTCGCGCGGGAGGAAAATACCGTATCGGGATTCGACGGAACATTCGGGACGGGCAGATTTACTTTTGAGGGTGAGTTCGCCTCGTCGGATTATAAAGATCAAAAATCCGCCAAACGCGAAGGCGATACGGCCTGGCGCATAAAAACCATATACAGAAAACCGGCGTTAAGGGCTGAGGGGGAATATGAAGTGGTCGGCTCATCATTCAACACATTGGCCGGATGGGCGGCCAGAGACCGCGCCGTAACCAAAACCCGCATGCTGTGGAACACAAGCCCCTGGCTGGATACCGATTTGTCTTATGAAATACTGCGTAACAATTTAAACGGCGCGCTTGCATACACGGAAAGCGCCGCCATACCCAAAATAGCTTTTACGATAGCCCCTTCCGGAAAGACCAACTTCTTCTTGTCGCATTCGGTAAGAACCAGTTATTCCGACGACATTCCAAAAACTCTAAACCGCGACGTGGCGACGACCGGGGCCGGAATCAACCTGATATGCGGCCAATGGCGGCCCGCGGTCACATTAGAAACCAACAATACCCGCGACCACGCCGCCCCCATTAACAACTTTAACAACACATACGCGGATATATCCCTTCGCGCCGGTTTTGAAACTGCGGGCGCGTGGAAACTCCTGCCGACGATAGGATGGCGCGCCACATCCGACAAGTACGATGCCAATCCTGCCGAAGATACCGCGACCACCCTTACCATCAGAGCCCTGGCAAGAAGTCCCGGCAACGTGGAAATAGCGGGCTTCTATACCGGCACAAGAACCGACAGGCGCAGTTCCGCCACCGTATTAAACAGACGGAATCTCGGCGGAGAGGCGCTCCTGAAACTTGCGGATGCCGGCGATAAAACACTATCAATGTCGTACAATTCCAGCGACTATGAGCAAACTGCCGCAAGCGGGATAACGACTTCTTACGGCGAAAAAATCATCGAAACACGCCTCCGAATGAAATTCTGACATCGCACTAATCGACGAATACGCTCTACATACGCCGGCCAACCATTGGGATACATCCGATTTACCCTGCCGCAGCTTAAAATAATACAGGAAGTCATCACAATGGTAGTTTTTGCGGGTTTTTCGATATATAGCGTGGCCTCTTCAAATGGACTATTTCTACTCCGGATTGCGCCTTTTGGGCGCCATATACTTCATTTTTAGGCCGGTTTAATGCTATTTTTGTACGCTCATTATTCTTACAACGAGGATTTGCCAGGCGACTCGGATATACAGGAATGTTTTGATAGACGCACAAATTTTGACCATCCTACTTGTTATGTCCACACCGCCTTAATTAAAGTAATACTTTAAGTTACCTCATCGAAACTTCCGTCGAACAACCAAAATATCGACATTTTTTTACTGCCCGTGGGTCGTTTTTTTCGGTTCTTTACCCTTTTCACAGGTTCCCATAATGTATATTATGTTAACTTATGCTATACGACTGGGCATTAAAGCAAAGAAAACAAATTACTTTCAAATATAACTAATATTGCCGATTGGTTCTATAATATTAATGTGTAACGTATAAACTACTTGAAGTATTTATTAATAGCACTCAAAATTTACCCTTGGTTCGGATAATTTTATAGTTTTACTTTAAGTTTACATTTCCTTTGGATTTTTTGACCATTTTTGCCCGATGGCCGGCGGGATGGGCGCGATGTGCCTATACTGCGGCAGAACCTCTGAGGGCGGGCACTTGAGGGGGTTAAAGGTGTCGGGGAAAAGCCGGAAAAAATAAAATCAAACAGACCAGACGTTACTAAAGTCGTCTTCGGAGGGATGTTTTATGCTAAAAATTCTTTGGTAAGGCCATCTTTCGAGTTCATTACCGTTTTGAAGCAGAATGACTGCAAAATCGAGTTTTTCCCCCCTCGACGTCCCGCAAAATTCAAACGGCACTGCCATCTCAACGACCTTTGAGGCCGCCGCGAGCATCTCGGCATCCGCGCCTTCAAGCATAATAGCGGCCATAGATGGTCTTTCCACTGCGTATCTCTTAAGCGCCTTGCGGGAATCGAATGAAATCTTGACACTCAAACCTTCGGGATTAAGAAATTTGACGCAAAACTCGCACTGGTCCAGTTTTGCGGGCTCTTTGAGCAGATTAGTGTCTATTCTGATATAAAGATTATTCAAATCGAATCCGTAATGCACTGCCTTTATAATATTTTCTACCTGATGCATTGATCCGCCGGCAAGTCCCGTCTGATAAAATCCGGCCGAGAGCCACTCGTAGTAATTCGTAGCCGCTCCGTCTATTTTTACGCTCAGAAAGTCGGCGGGTTCAAGTATGGGAGGTCCGGTACGGCGGCCGGTTTTAATGGCTATTTCCAGATTGCCGGGCGTGGCAGAACCGAGAACTTCGTAAATCTTTTTGAGGTGCGACCTGTAAAGCAAGTCAAAAAGGGTGTCCTGCTGGGAACCGTGGTCGTCGCCATACCACCAATTCCAATCGCTTCCTTCGGCGGCGTAAAGGTGCTCCATCGCCTCTTTTACGGCCTCCGAGGACTCATTGCCGGGGTTTTTTCGGATGTAGGCGGCAATGAACTCTCTGGCTTCGTAAAGACGGTCCCACGAGGCATTATCTTCGCTATGGCCTATCCATATGGCGAAATTTGCGTTAATCCAGGAGCCGGCGTGAAGTCGGTTCAGCCGGGACGAAGCCGGATGGCTTTCGAGATAATCCGAGTATGTGACCGTTTCTATGTCTTTATCGTCGGATATGCGTCCCAAAAGCTCCCGAAGGAAATCTTCGCCGTCGTTGGGGTAATATTCCCAGCAATTTTCTCCGTCGAGAATCACGTTTACCAAAGGCGGATTGCCGCCGCGACGGTTTTTCTTTATACCGTCGAGCCGCTTCATGAAATCCGTAGCCGCCGCGGCCGGCGACCATCCCGAATAGACAAAACCTATGGCGTCCGACAGAGCGTGGTCCCTGAAAAACATATCGATGTGCCCGCCCGACGGAGAATCCATTCGCCACGGCTCGTAAATGGCGGCGCGGGAATCCGTCGGGGACATTGATGCCGCAAGGGATCTAAAAAGCACTTCTTCGTCGGTGGCAAGCCATCGAACGCCGCAATCGGCGAACATCAGGGCGACTTCTTCGCTCACGCTGCCCTCGGACGGCCAAAAACCCCGCGGACGGATTCCGAACCGGCTCTCGTAGAAATCCGCTGCTTTGAGTATCTGCGCCCGCGCGTCCTCGGGACGGCGAAAACGGTTGGCGGGCAACTGCGCCGACGGTATCGACATTCTGGCTGTGTCCGTGTCGCAAAGAAGAGGAAGTATGGGGTGATAGAACGGCGTGGTCGATATTTCGGCGCGGCCGGCCGTCTGTAAATCCCTGTGTTTCGGAATTACCGCTCCGCAAATTTCAAGATGCTTTCTTATTAAAGTCGACTTTTCTTCCTCGGTAAAGTTCTTCCCCTTTTTGAAAAGCCCGTCGATAAAAGCGTCTTTTCTGCGCCAGTAAGGATCGGTCCATGCCAGATTAAACCACACTTGCAGGTCCCGCCAGTCCTGTTTCTTGAATCCGGAAGCGGCGCGTTTAATATCTGCCGGCGATGTCGAGCGGCCCCGTGCTTGAAGAAGCTCCGCGTATCTGGGATGGCGCTCAACCATGGTGCCGTAATTGGCCATAAAAAAATTCTCCAGAATGAAAACCGCGTCCGACGCGGACAGGGAGGAAGCATCGGCCAGCGTGGCTTCTATGACTTTGTCGCGAGCGCCGCCCGAGGCATAATCTTCAAGCTGCAGCATAAGCGACGGCACAAGGTTGATGTTGAATTTTATCGCGGGGAAATCGTCGAGGATGGCTGCAAGGTCGTAGTAATCCTTAACGGCGTGCAGGCGCGTCCAAGGCATTTCATAATATCCGCTTATCGGATTTTTATAGCAGGGTTGGTGCTGATGCCAGAGAAAAGCAAGACGCAGGGCGGGCATTATTTTTTAGAAACGCGCGCTGAAGTCGAGCGCGTATTTGGAGAGAGGTTCTTTGAATTCCCAAAACACTTCCAGCGGCGGCGTATAACGGAAATATCCGAAAGCGGCGGAGAGATTTTTAGAGAGCTGACATTTTACGCTGAGATCCATTTCCGCGCCCAGCGAATATTTGGCGCCGAGCAAACGCTCAAAACCTGACGCTTCCGAAAGCGGCCGGAGGGGATGTTCCGACGACGAAAACAGAAAATAGTCCACGCCGAAAGTCCAACGGTAAAACGGCGAAAAATCAAAATGTATCCCGACGGTATTTATGCCGGAATATCCTTCGGGCAGTTCGATAGCCGCCGAGTTATAGGCCGCTCCGAAAAGCCGTCCGTGTCCGTAGGGCTCAAGCCCGTTGTAACGACGCGCCAGCGAAGGCCTGAATTCGGAATCCTTATCGCCGGTGGACAAAGAGTCGTCCTCGCCGGAAAACATAGAGATGAACAAACCCGCCGATGCCTCGCCGAGTTTTGTGTACTTGGAACGCAGCGTGCCCGAAAGTTCCCATGCGTAACTGTCGAGCCCGACCGCGCCGGCGTCGTCGGCAAGTTTTATTTCGCCGGAGCCGCGGGCATAAGTGGCGTGATATTCGCCGAACTCATCGCTGCGCTTTAGTCCCATCTTCAGAAAATTTCTTACTATTCTGGACGTAGGCGCGGGGATTCCGCGTTCGTAAAGAGTGCCGGTGGAGTCCTGCTCCGAGACATAAACCAGAATTATTCTGTCCTTGTCCAAAGCGTAGGAAAGATCGAGACCGTAAACGTCGAAATCGGAATCGGCGTAAAACCCTTCGGATACTTTGGCGGTGAATATGTCGGCGGTGAGCTTTTCCGGATAATTTACCTTAAGATTAAGCGCGTTGAGCCCGGCCGAGTTGTCGCTTAAAAGTCCGTCGCCCACGTCGAAAGGTTGTCTGCCTATCGTTAAGACGGCCGGGTAGCCGTCGAACTCCGTAAGTTTGAAATATAGATGCTCGACAAACGGTATTGCGGATATGTTCGGATACGGATGCGTTCTGAATCTGGCCAGCGACGTCGGAAGCACCGTGGACGTCGAACCGACTACGCCCAGCGACTGGATGCGCGCCATTATCTCCACGCCGGGGGCGAATTTCCCCCCCACGCCAAGACGCAAACGCTGCGAATAAAATGAAACCGCGTCGGTGGAAGTAATATTGTTATAGTCAAGATTGGAATATGATATGCCGTTTAAGTCCATGTCGGTTTCCACTATCAGAGTGGTCGCCGACAACGGGGACATCGAGGCGGCGCACAATAATGCCGCGACAACCGTAGATAATATTCCGGCGTGAATTCTTCTCATTGTTTTGGCGCTCCGCCGCCTGCGGCCGACATCCTGGCGACTGCGCGCGCCGCCCACGTCGAGGACGGATAGAGAACCGCCATCCGTTCGTAAGTTCTGCGGGCGTCGTCGATTCGGGCGGATTTTTCATACATCATGCCGAGTTTTTCGTAAACCCTCGGTGTCAGAAAATGATCCGGATATTTCTCCACAAACAACTCGGCTTCCGCAATCGCCGACGGATCGCGTTTTTCGTCCAGGGCCAAGACAGACAAGTAGAGGCCGAACGGCCTGAGCGTTTTGGGCCTGCCGGATGTGTATACCGCACGGGACAGCTCACGCGCGCCGTCGTAATCGCCTTGGGCAAGCTTGATTCCGGCAAGATTGATTCTTGCGTGCGAAGCGGGCTCGCTTCGCGGGTACTGCGCTATCACTTCGGTAAATATGCCGCCGGCGCGGTCCGTCATCCCCTGGGAATACATCCCCTGCGCGGACGAAAATTTTTCGGACGCGCGGATCACCCCCAGGTTATGCCGCGAGACGGCAAAATACGCCAGAAACCCAACGGCCGCGACCGTCACGGCAACCGTAGCGGCTATCTGCCGGTTGTCCTTAATCCAATGATACGCCGCCACGACGGCGGTCCGAAGCTTTTTTTCGAATTCCATAATTTATTTTCCCGATTTCCTGAACGCCGCCCGCGCAAGAGCGGCTGAGTTTTTCTTCATCACCTCGTAATAAGCCGGTTTTAATCCGGAAGACGCCAACGTCCGGCGGATTTTCGCGGCGTCGAGCAGATTTTCGGGCGTATGCGTATCGGTGTTAAGCACCATAGCGCAGCGTCCGGCGAGGGCAAGTTTCGCAACATGCCGATTGCCTCTTTTGTGACCCATCCGAGTCGTTATTTCAAGCGTCACGCCTCTGGAAGCCGCAAGTTTAACGTCGGCGACTGATATAAATCCCGGATGCGCCAGAATGTCGCAGCCGGCCATAATGGCCGCGCGATTGGTTCCCGCCGGAACCGGCTCTGCGGGAGTTTCGCCGTGCACTACGACAATTCGCGCGCCGAGGCGCCGGGCATTACCGACGGCCTTGCCGATTTGAGCCGGCGGAACATATGTAATTTCGCAGCCGGCAATGACTTTGATCCCGTAGTATTTTGACAGGTCGGCTTCCACGCGCAGGATTCGCGGAATCACGAAATCCATATTCGTAAAATCCACGTGGTCGGTCAGGGCTACGGCGTCATATCCCGCCGACACGGCGCGCGACACCAGTTCCGAAGGTAGCAATGCTCCGTCGGAAAAAAACGAATGTGTGTGCAGGTCTATGTACATTGTCGAATATTTACCCCCGGACGGACTTGAACCGCCAACCTTCTCCTTAGGACGGAGCAGCTCTATCCAGTTGAGCTACGGGGGCTTGATGAGATGCCGCAGCGGTTTTTCGTCGCGCCGGCTTAATACTTTATCAACGATTCCACGCGATAACCTTCAAGTTTTTCGCGGGGTTTTAAAAATGTCAACTCGATTAAAAATCCGAGTCCCTCGACCTTGCCGCCGATTTTTTCTAACAGGGAACAGACGGCGCGCGCGGTGCCGCCCGTGGCAAGGACATCGTCGACGATAAGAATTTTTTCGCCCGGAGACACGGCGTCGGCGTGCACTTCCAGAGTGTCCGTGCCGTATTCAAGTTGGTACTCCTGACTTATCGTCTTATAAGGCAGTTTGCCTTTTTTCCTTATCGGAATAAATCCCGCGCCGAGTTCGGCCGCGACTGCCGCACCGAAGATAAAACCGCGCGACTCCATCGAAGCAACCTTGGTTATTTTCTTTCCGCGCCATTCCTCCGCGAGAGCGGTGAGCGTATTTTTAAGCGCGGCCGGATTTGCCAGAAGGGGCGTGATGTCCTTAAAAACTATGCCCTGCTTGGGAAAATCCGGAATGTCTCTGATGTAATCCTCAAATTTAAATTGCGCCATTTTTTCTCCATTGCCTGAAATCATCCGGGCGGTAACGACGACACCGGAGTTTTTTTGAATTTGATTCTTTTGATGGCCGACTTCATTCTCTTGTCGGCGCGGTCGAGTATCTGTCTTACTCTTTCCTTCGAGACCTTTATTTTGTCGGCAATCTGACCCAAAGTATGGCTTCTCCCGCCGTAAAGGCCGTATCTTAACGTCACTATCTTTCTATCGCGCGGCTCCAAAACTTCAAGGGCTTCCTCCAGATTGGCGTTTGCGTCCAATCCTTCCAGATAATTCTTCGACTCATTTTCGGGGGAAGCGAGGGTATCTCCGAGGGACACGCTTTCATCCTCGTCTATGGGAGCGTCGAAAGAGGTCTGCTGACGGCTCATATCCAGAGCAGAAAGAATTTTTTTGACTTCGGCCTGATTTACCTTAAGCGCCTTGCCTATCTCTTTTAAGCTCGGGCGGCGGCCATATTTCAGATTCAGTTTTTCCCACTGCTTCAGCCATTTTTTTATTTTATGCCAGATGTGCGGCGGGATTCTTATTGTGCGTCGCTGTTCCTCGGCGGCGCGCCCTACGGCCTGCTCAATCCAGTAAGTGGCGTACGTGGAGAATTTCACCCTCTTGCCTATCTTGTACTTTTCCACGGCGTGCATCAAACCAAGATTACCCTCTTCGATGACGTCAAGTATGTCCATCCCCGCCGCGCCGTAATAACGCTTTGCGATGGGAATGACGAGTTTCAGATAAGCCAGCGTCAGTTTCCGTCGGGCGAGGGCGTCGCCCTTCTTTATCCGGCTCCATAATTTTCTTTCTTCCTCCGGTTTAAGATGAGGAATCCCGGCAATTTTTTGGATATAGAGACGAAAAGGATCTATCATGACCATTATCGGAGCGGAACGCTCCTCAACCCTGCCGCATTTTTATTTCAAAACTTTCCGCGCGTTTTTCCGACGGAGACAAAGGCGATGTCGACACTTTTTTGACTACGGCGCCGGCCGGCCCTGCTGCAAGCGCTTCAAGAAAATTCTCCATCCGTAAGGTTTCCCCTTCTGCTTCACCTTCCAGGCTTCCGTCGGAGCTGTTGGCGGTCCATCCCGATATTCCCAAACGCTCCGCCGTATCGCGCAGGAAATATCTGAAACCCACGCCCTGAACCATTCCTGCGACCTTAAACGACAAACGACTTACAGCCATATTATACTCGCGCCAAAATAGAAGTTGTCGAAAAAACCGCTGTAGCGCGTAAAATCAGTCAGGAAAAGATCCAAAGAAACATCGGGCGAAAGGAGAAAACGCCAGCCGATATTCTGGGACGAATCCGAATCGTCGAAATCGTATATAAATCTGTGTCCGGCCCGCGTCCGGTGCAACGTAAAAAACAACTTCGTTTTGTTGCCGGGATCGTCTCGGTATCTTACCATAATTCCGCCCGAGAGCGTAATGTCGTAGAACTCAGGGAAATAACGTTCCAGAACCCAGTATACGACCGAACGTCGGTGCCCCAGCGCAAAATCGAATCCGTAATCCCGCTCGTCGAAAAGCCGCACTTTGGACACAAAAGATATCTCGTCGGCTTTGCGGCCCAGATTTTCGGAATCGAACGCCGTGAAAGGCGTTATATTCCGCAGATTAAAATGGACTCCCGTCTCTATGCCGTCGGTAATGCCCCAGAGAACTCCGACATTAAACTTGTTGATGCCCAGCGAAATCTTTTTCTTGCTAAGAATATCCGCATTCGGATTTATTATTCCGCCGGTGTATCCTCTAAGCGACTGAAACCGTCCGAAATATTCGTAGTTTTCCACGGCCCGCGCCGTCACGGCGCAAAAAAAAAGAAGCAGTATCGTGGCCGCTTTCATCGTTTAGAATACCGGTCCGTCGGTCATTTCCGCTTCAACGGCGGGCGCATGGCCACCGGCAGAACAAAATTTCGGGGCGAGTGGATTCGAACCACCGGCCTCTCGCACCCCAAGCGAGTGCGCTAACCAGCTGCGCTACGCCCCGATTTCACGTTCGACTATATAAATTTTCGTTTTTCCGTCGAGAAACCCGCCGCAGGCCATTTCTTTATGACGCTTTCCGGAACCTCGTGAAACGTTAAAAAAACACCGCGTTTTGACGCTGCCATCAGATAATCATCAGACAGGCCATCAAAACGAGCGCGCTAACCAATTTGCGCCTGCCGCCCGACCGCATCCCGACGGATTTCAAAGAGTCAAATCCATCCCTTGAACCGGCGAAATTATACATTTTTGGGCGGTGATTTCAAAAAGTGGCGGGCTGTGTTCTATGAACCTTGACTAAGGACAACTAATGATGCTTAATTGGGTAGTGCGGGGTTATAATTCAAAATCAGCATTACTTAGCATTAACCTGCTGGCATATTGATTAAAAGTCAGGTGCTCTACCAACTGAGCTATAGGCCCGTGTTTGCGTCTCAAGAACTTTTTATCGCGGTTTTCCGTCGGAGAAAATCTTTTCGTGCGCCGTTTTTTGATGCTTTATGACATTTCCCGGAAACTCAAAAAATCGGGGGGTCCAGCCAGAATTGTTGGACAAATGTTGGACACAATCAGGCGCTCGTCCCGGGTACGAAAACCGCTGCCCGGGTCGACCCTCTGCGCTTCTTAAACCGCGTTGTCAAAGTCATCGTTGTCCGGCACACTTCGCCGACGGCAAGATTATAACAAAAAATTCTGGCGGGGCAAAATGGGGGTGTGGTTGGAACTAACGCGAGGCGCGGGGCCAATTCATGCTAAAAACCGCTGCAAAAATTTTGGGCGGACAATTAATTGTCGGTTGAGGCGCGAAAATGAGGACGCCGGCTGTTTGTGGTGGGTTTTTGGGGACAGGGCACATCCCCAGCATGCCCGGCCCCGGTCCTCTTTTAAATCCTGCCGTCCCGCATTTTTTCAGTATTGTTTTACTCCGGTGCTTCCCGGCACACTCAGCCTACGCGGTGCTTTAAAGCATAGCGCTTATCCTCGTCTGCTTTGAATACCCAGCAAATCTCGCAGTAGTTGCGACACGGATTATTGTCCGATCCCGATTTGCGGCAACTGCATTTGGACCAATCGTAATCGTCGTCGTTGATATGGCGGCCGGTGGCAAGATAGGTGGCGTCGTACTCTGTGAGTATTATATATTCTGGTCTGTCCTCTTCGCCGGGCGAAAGCAAGTATTTCTCCGCGTTTATTTTTTTTACGGCCGCCCGCGCCTCGGTGAGCGTGCCGCAACATACTATTTCGCCGGGGCCGCAGCCCATTATCACCACTTTGTCCATGCCCGGCCAGTCAGGCGAAGAATATTTGTAGAGTGCCGCTATGGCATAGCTTTTGTGTCTCATCGCGATCCGCCTTGCCGTCGCAAAAGTAGATTTCTTGTCCACTTGAGGTCATTTTGGCTTAAAGATGCCGGAGATTGCCCTGCTATTACTTTGCACACATCTCCAATTTTTTTCTCTTCCCACCCATCCCCCTGATTGGCAAAGACGCTCTGCAAATACGACTCAAAAAGCTCGCGGGTGTTCTGCAGATTCTTTTCAGCGTTTTCTTTCACTTTAGTTGTTTTCTTAAAAACTTCATCCAAAACTTTAGGTGATTGTAAAAGATTTGGCACTAAAGTATAATAGTGTCAATGAAACTTGAAACCTTTGAGTTCGTCGGAAAAAG